>CALKXE010000204.1 GCA_938003955.1 uncultured Saprospiraceae bacterium
AGGGATCGATCTGGCCAATAAGTTAATGCTAATGGCAGCGGTGGCGATAAATATCAAGAAATTGATCAAATCGAGGCTAAATATGCCTCATTTAAAGCCTTTAATCGACTCTGTCCATAATAAGGTGCGTAGGTGGCAAAACACACTATTGCATGATTACTGGAGACTCTCAGTTAGTCACTCCAAATTATTTCTGGTATCTTGACTTTAGAAACAGGCTCATGTGACATGACGCTCATGCTTCCTTCGTCAGCACGCCGCATGTCACTGAGACGTTATATTTAAGATGAAACAGCAAAAAAAACTTGACACCTAAATTAATTTGAGATCTTTATATATTTATCATTCACAAACAGTTATAAAAAAATGAAATTTTTCCACACAGTGATTTATGTTTTATTTGTACTAACTATCCATGCTCAAAACATACAATTTTCAGATGTTAATTTTAAGGAGGCACTCTTAAATGATAATGTTGCTGATATTGATGGAGATGGAACAGTAGATGGGGATCTGGATTTGAATGATGATGGTGAAATTCAAGTAAGTGAAGCTGAATCAGTTTTTTACTTAAGACTGAATTACAAAGAGATTTCAGATATATCCGAAATATTTCATTTTAAAAATCTTGTTAGGCTTAATCTGAGACATAATCAATTGATTGCTGCAGATGTATCATCTTTGAGCGAGTTAGTAGAATTAGAATTGGATAATAATATGTTTGAAGAATTAATTATTGAAAACATGGTCAATTTGGAAGTTGTCGATTTAGAGTCTAATGACAATTTACGCTATGTCTCTCTAGATGGATGTACTAACCTAAAGTCGTTAAGTCGTCTTTTTGTTGACAGAGTAATTATTTCAAATACTAATGCAGATTTTGCAGAAGCATATTTACGAAACAAATCAGTTAGTATTGATAGCATAGTTGCCAATAATACAGGCTTATCCAATCTATTGACCCTTAAAGAGTATAGTTTATTTAATAATAAATATCTAGATCTGCGTTATAATGAAATAGATACTCTTGTAGTAGAAGAGGAAACATTTTTTGATGTCAAACAAATTCTACTTGAAGGGAATCCAATTTCGCACCTAGAAATCAATGATTTGTCTTCAGAATCAGATGTTGATTTAAATTCGATAAATAATACTCTTGAATCCATAAATATAAACATCAAAGATAGTAAGGTGCTAAAACTAGAAAACTTATCGAACATAAGTAACATAGAAACTAAAGCGTTTGATTTAACTCTAATCAATTTACCATCACTAAAAGCCGTAAGTAATATTGGAAATCAAGGTTATTCAGAAATGAGAAGCTTGACATTGAATAATATGGCTGGTCTAGAAACGATTGAATATGGATACGTAAGATTAGATAAATTTTCACTTGTTGATTTACCATCTTTAAGAAAAGTGTCATTGAATAACACAATATCTAAAGGTATTGTGTTTGAAGATTTGGTAGAATTAGATACAGTAAATCTAGATCGTATAGATGAGGACACAATAATATTTAGAAATCTAGATAAACTTACTCATTTGAATATTACGCATCCAACTACAAATGATGATAATGATATCAATGAAATCCGGATTTCTAATTGTGCTTCTATGGATCAATTATTTAGAAAAGATCAAGATGTGATCGGTACAGCCAGAATCCGAAGCCTGAAAGTTAATAATATGCCTATGCTGAGAAAAATTCATCTTAAGCGATCATCTAATAATACCCATATAGATATAGAAATAAATGATCTTCCTTTGTTGGATAGCATAAAGATATTAGATTATAAATTTATTAACAGCTTAACAATTGAGGACTTCCCTAATCTGCAAAGTATTATCTATACAACTGAATTTACAGGCTTTGAGTCTCTTCGCAAGCTAAAACTTGATAATTTGCCCAAGCTATCAAATATTTATATTTCTGATGTGCCGATTGATAGCCTATCATTAATTAATTTCCCAAAAATCGAAACCTTATATATATCTAGACCCCGTGGTTTTGTTGAATTGGATTATTTTCCTGGCTTAAAAAATCTTGAACTTTTGGCTGTTCCGATGGATACTCTATTATTAAATGACTATCCAGAATTAGCGTATATTAATTTGACATTAAATTGGGGTGATGATGATGATGTATATTTAGAATTTAACGACCTGCCTAAATTACATACATTAATAAGTTCTAATAAAATAGTAAACCCTGTACTTGAACTTAAAGATATGAATAATCTTAAGGTTATTAAATTTCGTAAATTGTGGGCGGAATTTGATGAAAAACTAGAGGAAATTAAAATTGAAAACTTGCCGTTTTTGCAAGATTTAGACTCAGATTATTTTATAAATGTAGATAGTCTTTACAACCATAATCTCGAAGGCTTTCTAAATCTCGAAAATATTTCAATTCAAAGTAACCAAGGTGGAATATTCATTGATAACTTGCCATCCCTTAAGAATTTTTATTTCAATGGGCATTTTGATGAAGAGAATTTCTATGACTTTTCTTCGTGTCCATTAATAGAATCTGTCAGAACCAATCAGTGGTGGTATCAAAAATCTGACTATAACTTTAAGAATGGTACAAATTCCTTGACAAATTTTGAATCTAATGGAAAGATACGAAATGTTTGTGTTGATAATCAAGAAGAGGAAGATCATTTGCGAGCTATAAATGATGAGACGGGTGATACTTATTTTACAACTGACTGCCCTGATAATGTAATTAAGACATTTAATACAATCAATGGCAAGCTAGTATATTCAAATACCCCTGATCTTTGTTCTTTTAGCAATGCATACACCGGATTTAATCGTGTCAATATCTTTTCAAACTCTTATAGTGGCACTATTTATTCTGATCAAGATGGATTCTTTGATTTTCGAAGTGATAATATTAATGAAGAGATCATCTTTACCGCAGTTATTGATGATGAATCTAACTATAGTCTATATGAAGAAAGTGACACTGTGATTTTTGCAGACTATGATAATATGGAAGACATGAAATTTTGTATGTATCCTGTCTCTCCTATAACAGATTATGACGTTTTGTTGGTTCCGTTAAATAGTGCAATTCCAGGTTTTGAAGTTGGGTATAAACTAATTGTTCGGAACTTAGGAAACACGGCACTAGATGGAGCTGGCAATATAAATCTCTCATTCGATTCAGATGTAATGGAATTTATCCAAGAGAGCCCATTCACAGCGCTCCAAGGAAACGACAGCATAGCTTGGTATTTTGTGAATTTACTGCCTTTTCAAGAAAAAGAAATTGATATTAAATTTAAGCTAAACACACCAGTCGCTTCAAATCCATTAAACAGCGGAGATATTCTGAACTTGAGTCTATCAATCGATGAAGATTTACTAGATGAAAATAGTGAAAATGATGTTTTTAACTTACAACACGAAGTTGTAAATTCTTTTGACCCTAATGATATAACATGCATAGAAGGGATGGAAATCAATAAAGAATACATAGGAAATTCAATTCATTACAGAATTAGGTTTGAGAATTTGGGTACGGCATCTGCCCAAAATATTTATGTCACAAATAAAATTGACACTTCTGTGTTTGATCTTGAAAGTTTTATACCTTTAATAGCAAGTGATAATATGAAAACCGAAATTATTGGAGGGGACACAATACTATTCAATTTTGAGAATATCTATCTTCCTAGTACTGGTAATAATAAAGGATATCTTTTATACCGTATTGATATAAAAGACAATCTTAGTGAAGATAGAATATTGGAAAATGACGCGAATATTTATTTTGACTTTAATGCACCAATATACACTGGATTATCTCAGGTGAATTTTAAAGATATTATCAATTCGACTTCCTCGCACATTAATACAGATTCTCTTGTAGATGTCTATCCCAATCCTACAATGGGAAATCTACGATTTGTTAGTTCTTTTCCAATAATAGAGTTTTCGCTTTTTAACGACTTAGGTAATCTTGCAAAACAGGGACAATTATATGAATTAAGAAAAGGTGAGATTAATCTTATTGAAGTTAAAAGCGGTTTATATACATTAATCCTCAAAGGAAAAAATGGTTATGAAAATATCATAAGAATTCTGAAACTGTAATAGATTTCAATTCTAAATCATCATTATTTAAGAAATTAAGATACTGAGAATCGTTCAAAAAGTAGTCCTAAATATAACATGTGACATGACGATCATGCTTCCTTCGTCAGCACGCCGCATGTCACTGAGACGTTCATCCTCGATTAAAGGTCTAAAAGTAGATCTTGCCGATAAAAAACTGAACCAAAAGTACAACCGAAAGCTGGACAGCTAACGTGCTAAGATCACTAGTATGCTTCAAGATGGCCATAGAAGTAGACCAATAAATTGCACATGCAAGTACTGAAATCAGAAGAATCAAATCGTGAATAACGGGAGGCAACATCTAAGAATAAAATACCCTTTTTGTTTTAGACTCATTCAATTAAGAGCGTGAGTTCCTCCTTAAAGATGTTGAGCGTGATAAACTTTTATAAAAATTATACGATGAATTCAAGATTTTGTAACCATTTAAAAATCAAAAAGATGAAAGTTCTAAAACTTATTTTTTTTGGTTTTATTTTCTTACTATTCTCATATCCTACTATATCACAAAGGCAGACAGTGGGAGAAGAGGTTATAGTAGAATATGAATCACCACATCCATATTCTACTAGTTCCGAATCGGAACAAGCAGTTGTTTGGAAACAAGAAATTAAATATGCAGCAAAAAAAGCTACTTATATTGCTGTTCATTTCGCACAATTTAACATAGCTGTAGGAGACAAGCTTGTAATTAGGTCTCTTGATAATGAAAGTTATTGGGAATATACTAGTGAAGATAATAAACGTGTTAGTTTTTGGAGTATCCCTATTTATGGAGATAAAGCTATTATAGAGATTGTATCTTCAAACTCAAGGAATTCCTTTGGGTACGATATAGATAAAATAGCTAGAGGGTTTACTCAAGAGGAAATACAAAATGCAAATAGTTTTCGAACTATTTGTGGAGAAGATGATTCCGAAGAGGCGAAATGCTATGAAATTAGTGAACCAATAATCTACGAAAATTCCAGAGCTGTTGCTAGACTTTGGTTGAACGGTATAGAAAATTGTACAGGCTGGTTAGTTGGCGATGAAGGGCACTTAATGACGTGTGATCATTGCATCAGAACAGAATCTGAAGCTAATAATTCTACTGTTGAAATGATGGCTGAAGGTACTGATTGCAGTATTAATTGTAAAGCACCTGGATTGTGTCCAGGAGATATTGTTGCCACCTCCGTAGAAGTAATACAAACAAGCTGTGCATTAGATTACAGCCTAGTATTATTGCCTGATAACGTTTCTGACACGTACGGATTTTTAACCATGAAAGGAGATGGGCCTGCAATAGATGATCAAATTTATATTCCACAACACCCTTTAGGATGGGGTAAAAGAATTGCTTTTGTTTCTGATAATGAAAATGATACAGATGGCACTATTCAAATTCAAACACTGACAAAAAAAAACACTTGGTGTTATGGTGTTGATGATTATAATCGAGTTGGTTATTATGGTGATACAAGAATGGGGTCTTCGGGTTCCCCGGTTATATCTTATAAAGACCATTGCGTTGTTGCTGTTCATGGGTCAGGAGGATGTCTTAATGGCGGGGCAAATACAAATTTGATTATTGCTGATTTAAACTATATTCCTAATAATTCAATTTACGACCACTGTGGTACAGCAGGAGATATTCATCTTTATGACGATACGGAATACAATTTTGATATGCAAGTCAATGGTAATATATTTGTTTATTATGGTGTAGAACTTAATGTTACTGCAAAATTAGAATTTGGTCTTAATAAAAGCATTATAGTGAAACCAGGAGGTAAGTTGGTCGTTGATGGTGGTGGTTTATTGACAAACTGTCCACAAGTTGATAAATGGCAAGGTGTCCACTTAGAAAGCCCACTTGCATTTTACCTTACCTTCACTGATCCAGGCATCATTGAGATGAAGAATGGAGGAACTATCGAAAATGCAGTAACAGGAATAGACACTAGGAATTCATATTCCCCCCTATACCAACCAGGTTATACATATGAGCATGGTGGAGGTGTCGTAAATATGGAAAGTGGTGCTAAAATCGAAAATTGTGGAACTGGAATTCATTTTGCTCGTTTTGGTTGGGGATCTGCCTCAAACCCAAGCCAGTATATGGCCGAACAAAGTGTCATTAATAACTCTTTTATCTCAAACTGTGACGTTGGTATTTATATGGATAATAATATTGGTCTAGAGGTAAATGGAACTGTATTTACTGATAATTGGCCAGACGTAGAACCACATATGTCATCATTTGATTTTACGGGCAATACATTTCACTATGGAATCGAAATGTATGCTGAGTATCCTAGTTTTAGAGGAGCGAATATTATTGGTAATAATTTTGTAGGTGTTCATGATGTTGGATCTAAACTTACTATTGAATCACATAGCAATGCCGAACCAGTAATTTTCGACAATAATTCCACTTTTAATTTTGGAATGATTGTCGATGGAGACCTTAACTTTTTAGCTAGGGAAAATGACTTTTATGATGGTACAGGAATCCAAGCGTGGGCATCAGGAGATTTTCAGGCAAACATGGTTGAGCGAAACTCATTTTATGGCAACGAATATGGCAGCAGTGTTGATGGGGTAAATGATATAGAATATCTTAATAATTGTTTTGAGAATACTACCAAGGATGATATTGAAGTAGGAAATGGTGCAAAAATTCACAAAGCACAAGGTGATCCAGTTCTTAGAGTATCTGCGGGTAATTGTTTTAATAAACGTATTCGTACTGGTAATAATTCTGTAGAGTTTGACTATTGGACAGAAACTGGATATGAGACTGAACCAAATCCTAATTGGTATAATTGTAGATATCCAGGAGACGGTAACCTCATAAGAAGGCAAGCTCTGTCAGGTGATCAAGATGATAACTTATGTGGTACTCAGGTAAATTATACAGGACCTTTACTTGCGCAATATAGAGATTGTAAATGTGGTCCCTTACCTAAGGACTGCATAGACTTGGTAGAAGCACTAAAAGATGAGATTGTACGATTAGGAAATGATCTTAGTATAAATCAGTGGGTAAGAGATTGGCTAATAGCTAAATATATAAGATGTATAAATGAGAATAGTAAATCTGTAGCGAAATTATTGATTAAAGAGGGGCGAACCGACGATGCAATAAATTATCTGTCTGCCCAACCCTCTTTCAGACTTAGGATTATGGCCTATGCTCTCATGATGAATGCACACGAAATTGAAAGAGCTATGATTTATCTAAATTCTTTAAATACGGATGGAGAAGGTGAACAAGATTTTGTGAATTCTCAAAATATTTACCTGAACTACTTAAGTAATAGAGATGGATATGCATTAAATAAAACAGATCGAAATTATTTATTGTCAGTTGCAAGAGATAAGAACCCATATTCTGGATATGTAAGGTCAATATATTATAAGTTGACTGGAGAGAAAATAAAAATTGAATTTGTACATCTTGATGGTACTAAAAGTACAACAAGAGCAATAAGTAATAATACAGATTCTAGACTTATTGTATATCCGAATCCATTAGATGGAGAATACTTTACCATAAGTATTGATGAGTTTGACTTTAATTCCAAGTATTCTATTGTTATCCGTTCTATAGATGGGAGAATCGTGACAGAAGCCAAATTAGATAATGCTGAGAATCAAATAAATATCGATAAGAAACGAGGTGTTTTCTTAATACAACTATTTGAGAATAATGCATTAATCAGTACAGAGAAACTAGTTAAATTATAATTATTCCTTCATAACAGAGAAGCATTTTGCTTCTCTGTTTTTAATTTTTTTATTATGAGATACTCGATAGTTATATTAATTACATTTCTATATTTAAATTCTAACATTGGGCAAGATAATTTTTTTCGTGTCGTAAAATTTGACGCTGAATTTAATTTACCTACTCAAATAGATCAGATTCATAATAGATATTTTTCAGTAGTCAGTCATTTTTGTGGCAACCCTTCATGTTGTTCGTTAGTAGAATTTAATGAAACGGGTGATACGTTGAATAGAGTAGTTTTATCAGATATAGATGCGGGATTTAAAACCATGGTGATTTCTAATGATACGATCACAGTATTTGGTAATAATAATGCTCTATATACAAATTTTCGTATGGCTCACTTTGATTTTGACGGGAATAAACTAGGTGAAACGATTGAAATTTTTCATCCTACAAAGAATTACACAAGTGCCTTTCAGCTAACCGCTCAGAAACTAAATGGAAAATTCCACATACTAGGAACAGCAAGAGCTGATGATTTGCAACATGCATTGATGTATGTAGTGCATCCAGATGGGATATTAGATACATTAGTTACCATTGCATCTAATAATAAAGCAAGTTCTTTCGACAGTGATGTAGATAGTGAAGGTAATCTTGTGTCATTTAACAGAGAAGGCAGTACTGGGGGGGCAAATAATTTCATCAGAGTTGTGAAATACAATGATGCATACGATACAATTTGGTCATATAACACAGAAAAGTCAATAAACCATTTATCAGCGGTAAGAGGTGTCGTTACTGAGAATAATGTAGTTTTTTCTACTTATACACCACCAGCAACGTCACCAAGACATACACTTCGATCAATTGATGAAAATAAAAATGAGACTATTATTTATCAACCAGAACAGGTAGTATCAAATGTAAGAGGATTTAGTCGTATAAAGTTACTTGACAATGGGGATATTCTGGGTATAGGAGGGTTCCAAGACATATCACTATCGCCACCTGTGGAACAAGCTCCTTGGCTGATAAGGATGAGTCCTGCGGGGGACATTCGATGGAAGCGAGTTTTTTATGAACTTGATCCACTAACTAACAGAGCCAGGTTTGGAACATTAAGAGATGTTACAGAATTACCAAATGGCGATCTCTACGGTGTCGGAGATATGGAATTTGAAAGTATTACACACTCTATTGTATTTAAAGTAGATTCGGATGGTTGTCTCACACCTGATGATTGTGGGATAGTACAGTTTGTAACTGATACAGAAGATGTTGATATTTCTGATGATATAACTGTCTATCCTAATCCAGTGAGCGAAAGATTTAGCATTAGCATTCCTGATGATCTTCTAGATTGTAGTTTTATGATACTTGATGATATAGGGCGGACTATTCGTAAGATGCAGCCTTTGGAATCAAAGGTTGAGGAGTCTGTTGCTGAGCTTAGTTCTGGATTGTATTATTTAGTTGTGTTAAGAGATGGCAAGATGATTGGAACAAGAAAAGTGTTAGTAGAAAATGGTAAATAATACTCCATTGAACTTGTAAAGTTAAAGGAGTAACTTAGACGTTGACGAAAAGAAACCGAGGATAACAATAGATAAAACGGAATCCAGCCTTATCGGGGCTGGTCTCAGTTTATCAAGGGACGTTATAGAGAAGCAAAAACTAATTGCGACTAAATTATAGTTGCAGGTTTCAAAAAAATGATTTACCTTTATAAAAGATGAGCAAGTACGACAAAGTATTATTAAAGCTGCTAAATAGAAATTCAACAATTACTTATCAAGAAATAAAGTATTTGCTTGGTAAACTTGGATATGAAGAAAGTCAAAAGGGTAAAACTTCTGGATCAAGAGTTGCGTTTATTAATGTAGAAGATAAATACATAATTAGATTGCATAAACCGCATCCTGGAAATGAATTAAAAGACTACGTAAAACGAGAAATTATTTCGGAGTTAAAAGATAAAAAGTTGATATGACTGATAAATTACTATATAAAGAATTCATAGGAACAGTCCACTATTCAACCAAAGATTCTGTGTTTTATGGAAAAATTGAAGGAATAAATGATCTTGTTACGTTTGAAGGTGAGACTGTGCAAGACTTAAAAACATCCTTTGAAGAAGCTGTGGATGATTATATTGAACTCTGTGCAGAAATTGATAAAGAACCACTGAAGTCTTTTAAGGGGTCATTTAATGTTAGAATTACACCGAAACTTCATTCAAAAGCTTTCAAATTTGCGTCGTTAAAAGGAACGTCTTTAAATCAATTAGTTTCAGAAGCGATTGAAGAAAAAATAGCCTCTCTATAACATGTGACATGACGACTATGCTTCCTTTGTCAGCATGCCGCATGTCACTAGGACGTTAGTACCCATAAAATTAAAAAATGAGAATAGAACTCTATATAATATTGATTATTTTGACTTGCATGTCTTGTAAGAATAGAAATCAATTAGAAATCCAGTTCGAAAATCATTTACCTGCAACAGATCAAAGACTATTAAAAAAGATTGTAAGTTCTTATGACAACTTTATAAAAATGGCCTATAGCGGTAAGGTTGATGATTTCTATTCTCAGATAGAATCGAATAAACCAACACTGAAAGAATTAAACAAAGAAGAATACTGCGAACTTGTAAAAATGTTTGATGAAAGCACCTTAGAGTATAAGAGCAAAAATGTCAAATACGACTCGGTTTACATGTCAGATCATGGGAGTATAATAAGTGTAATGCAAGAAGAAGATATAATCGAAGACGAATTACAATTTGATGATGAAATTGAATTTTTTCCACAATGCAGAACAGTTGAAGAACAATTGAACGAAGTGAAAAAAAGAGCTTATTGGAGATTCATTTCTGAAAGTAGTTTCAAATTGGCTTTGTCAAAAATTGCCAAGAACAAACTTGAAATTCAAGGATATATTGATAGAAAAGATGCTGTGCGTTACATTAGTCCAAAACTAATGGCTAAATCCCTGTTAGAAAATAATATTAATGAAAATGATTATTTTATTAAGAGGGTTATAGCAATTGAACTATTTATCCAACAAATCAAATTAGAATACGGGTGCTAATATTAGATAAGAAGTAGTAGCTCTTTCGTCGCTACTACTCTTATCAACGGACGTTAAGTATAATAGTGTGCCCTGAATGAAAACCAAGACAATTGACTGGATCAAATAAACTTGGGGATCAATGCTGTGAAATAGATGGAGGGAGGCCCTCCGTGGACGCTGTACAGGCGGGGTCTGCAAATCGCCTTAAAGGTGCTGGGAAAGTGATTTTCTGGTACTGAGCGTTTAAGGAGAAGGCTTGGTAAGACAAGTCAGATATAAATAGAAAAGATGAATCCCGATAGCTATCGGGATGAACCTTCGCTGAAATATCGAGAAAACGAACAATCTGTCAAAACTGTGATTGAATTGTGTTCGCAGGAAGAGTATAACGGTCACCTGACTTATTGGTTATGCGGCAGACGGTATATAGGAGGCATGATTTCTATTTAGGCTATTTTATGGAACAGGGGAGATCAAATAAATCTGTTAAGGAAAATACGCAAGAAGGGAAAACACCTTTGAGCTAGAATACCAATGATTTATTTGAAGTCAGACTAGTTAATAGTAGTGATGAAACTTTTGTAATGAAAGTGGAGCGAAGGGGCTAGCAGCTTAATTAGTTTTAGTAAATTGTCAACAAGTGTGGTTTTCTACACTTGGAGGAACGAGTCGCTAGAACGTTAACTGAAGAGCCGTATGATGGGAGACTATCACGTACGGTTCTGTGAGAGGTTTAGGGTGAAATTCCCTTTACCTACTCGATCCCCATATAAAGACCATCCCAAAATCAGTAAAAAAAGAAACTGATTTTAAAAGGCAAATTAATTTCCCTAGCTAACGAATCAACAAAT
>CALKXE010000205.1 GCA_938003955.1 uncultured Saprospiraceae bacterium
CGAAGATGTAGCGGTTGGGTTTACGCAACTCTATCCGATTTTCTCATCCACTAGAATGAAACGAGTATGGTTACTTAATGATCTTTATATAACTAAGAATAATAGAGGAAAAGGAATCTCTAAAATGTTATTAAATCAGTCAAAACAGCTTGCAAGAGATACTAAAGCTGCTGCTGTAGTATTAGAAACAGAGAAATCAAATGATATAGGAAACCAACTGTATCCTTCCGCTGGGTTTACAATAGAAGACAATGTGAACCATTATTATTGGGAACCATAAATGTTTATTGTAAATCAAACTAGGATGTCACCAAAAGTAAAAAGTATATTCACTGTCATTGCGATCAACCTAGTATTACTGACCTATCTTATATTTAATTTTGCATCAGCAATAGTTACGATAATACCAGGATCAATGGGTGTTGCGGTCATAGGCATTGTAGTCTATGTTCTTGTGCTTTTAATGTTAGAATATGGACTCTATCGAATCTTTTATAAGATATACAGCTAGAAGATCATTAATCCAATCAATTCTGAAACTGAAATGGCACAAGTTGTGTTATATTTGTTCTAGTTATAACTGTCTTCGAATTATTAGAGTTATGCGATAAGAAGATTTGAAGTAAATAAAATAAAGAATAGAAATGAATCCTACAGCAACTAAAAGTCCAGTAATGCTCTACACAGAGCAAACACCAAACCCTGAGACACTAAAGTTTGTAACGAATAGAATGTTATATAAAGGTACAGCAGACTTTCGTACAGCGGAATTAGCTAAAGATTGGTCTCCGTTGGCTACTGCATTATTTGAAATGCCGTTTGTACAAGGTGTATATGTATGTAACAACTTCGTGACGATTTCAAAAGAATTCAACTACTTGTGGGATGATATCATGCTTAAGACAAAAGCATTTATTAAAGAATACGTAGAAAACGATGGTATAGTTATCAATGATGGATTTGCTGAAGAGATGGCCAAAATAGAGGAAGCCAATGGTGTAAGCTACCAGTATACAGGTGATGAAAAAGAACTTGTAAAAAAGATAAAAGCATTGATTGATACGCATGTAAAACCAGCTGTAGAAATGGATGGTGGTAATATTGAATTCAAGTCATTCGACAAAGGTGTAGTAACTGTAATCATGCAAGGAGCTTGTAGTGGTTGTCCTTCATCTACAGTTACATTGAAGTCAGGTATCGAGGGTATGCTAAAGCGTATGGTACCAGAAGTAACTGAAGTAGTATCTGAGATGGGATAATATCCACATCAAAATAAAGTATATAGGAGCTCAACAGATTAAGATTTGTTGGGCTTTTTTTTATTAATCTCCTGCCCGAGCCACGCAAACAATATAGATGCAGTTAGCAAATACGTCTGCAACATATGTGTCGCCCAATTGGAGCGCTTTTTTTACGCCTTACCACAAGAGATGGTATTAGAAATGGCACAAGAGAAAGGTATAAGAGAAGGTATAAGAGATGGTATAAGAGATGGTATAAGAGATGGCTTTCGAAGAAAACACTCGTTTCGAAGAAAGAACTTGTTTCGAAGAAAAAACACACTTATTTCTGAGAGTACTTTCGTCATGCAGCAAACACCCATTATTGTGTGCATACTAATGAAAGTAAGTGACATCTTCAATTCTAAATTGGTGCTGAACAGAATCAAAAAAGCCTAGAGAAAATCAATTCTCTAGGCTTGTATGTATTTTCAAAATGTTTTGTTTAAAACATTTGTCTTAGAATCCGTAAGAAAGACCTAAGTTGTAATATGTCTGTGTTTGATCAAGAGCTTCAAAATCCGCTGATCTAAGTCCAGCTCCGATTCCAACACCAATTCCATTCCATACTTCGAATGAGATAGTGTTTAACCAAGTTAATTCTGCTAATCCAGCTTCATACTGATCATCTGCACCTGGGTTGAATATAGTCTTAGTATCAGAGTAAGGTTGGAATGCAGTAAATGTAGATGATAATCCAATTTTCTTACCCATGACTACGTAAGAATTTGTATAATCAGCTCTTACTTTTAAACCTAATGCTCCTGAAGCGTCAGCTCCTGTACCATCAGCTGCCCATGCATAGTGATAGTTTAATGGGTGAACAACTACTACCAAATTATTAGATGGTGTCCATGTTCCTCCAATTCCTATATCAAGCGCACCTGGCTTCAAGAAGTTGAATAATGAAGTGTTTAATTCTCCCAATGCAGAGATAGCAAATTTTGGGTGAATTCTATATCCATATAAAGAAGATATGTTTAAAAGATCTAATGTTCCACTGTCAAATAAATCTGGAACGTCAGTACCAGTACCAAGATCCACTTGCTGCCAAGCTAGATTCAATAATCCCTTATTTCTGAACATTGTTTTTTCACTCATTTTATTCGCAAATGCAGCAAGACCTACACCTAAACCTGTAGAGCTTGACGTTGGGTTAGGAGCCGCGACCCATGAGTCTGAAGAGTTCAAGTTGAAACCAACATTTCCTGAAACACCTTTAGTCCAACCAGAAAGAATATCAATCTCTTTCTGTAGTCCACCAAGGTCAGCAACGAGTTTGTCAGCAGTCGCTTGTGCTGCTTTTGCTTGTGTAGCTAGGTCTGTTTTTTTTGCTTTGAGTTGTTCTAAACTCATATCCTGTGCATTAGTATTCATTGCAAAAAACATAAATGCTATTAGTGCAAAGTAAAAATTTCTCATTCGTGTAAATTTAAATTTATAAGTAAATAATAATATTTTATTAATCGTGGTATTCCACTTTTGTATTTGTCGCATGGCTAAGTGGAAACATGACTTTACCAGTTTCTGTTTTAATAATTAGCGCATTTTTTTTGATTTCGTTTACTACACCCGTTTCGCCGTCAATAGTAATCTTTTGTCCAACTATAAATTGATCTTTCGAGTAGAAAGATGCTACTATATTAGCCATTACATCTTTAGATGCTAATCCATATCCTATAGCAAACGCAAGTACTATTCCTCCAATAATGATACTTATATTCTGAGATAGAAAGCTCGTATCAATTTTTGCTTGGCCTAAGGCTACTATGATAATATTGATGAATAAGAAATAGAATAAAAAAGATGATATCAAGCCTGCTGATGATATCCCTAAAGAAGTCAATGCAGTATGTATTACTTTTCTCAAAGTGTCTGCTAATAGAGTACCTAAAATTAGCACAATTAGAGCAACGAGTAAGTTGGGAATAAAAGTAAAGATATCAGTAACAAGGTTTGAGATTTCTGGAATACCCAATACTGAAGTTGCCGCAACAGTGAAGAACAATAGGATGAAATAATATAAAAATTTCGAAGCTAATTCGCTGATTTTTATCTTCATTTTGGTCTTCTCTACGATGTCTATTTCGTTGAGCTTATCTCCTATTTTATCTATTCCTACTTTCTTTAGACCCTTCTTAACTACGCTAGCAAATATTTTAGCAACTACATATCCAATAATGAATATAATAAGAGCCATTAATACATTAGGAGCAGTCTCGGCAAACTTTGTGACCATGTCACCTAAGGCATTCCTTATGACATCGACTTGCTCTACTTGTAATAGAATTTTCATCTTTTTTAGTTTTTATTGGGTTTGGATTGTTTTGGGAGAGATCGTCTAGTTTAAATCAGGGTATCTATTAGGTTTTTTACTTTTCTGCGTATTTACGTCACTTCCTGAAAGGCCAACAAATAGATCGGCTATTTTCGGAAAGTACATTTCTACTATAGTTGAGACAAATTTTAAAATACCAATATCTGACGTTATGCCTTTCTTAATGGCATCGCTAGGCATGGATACATTTTGCATCTCTTCTTTTTCTAATTCTTTAAAACTATTTCTCATTTTGTACAGTTTTCTTAATTTATACAAATTTTTTATGCAACATCTTTATAAAGTTCTTTGTAAGTTTTCACAAACTTTTCTTTTGCTCTTTTAATTTTCATCTTCACCGCACTTTCCGATTTGTTTAATATCCCACAGATATCCTTAATCGAAAATTCATCTTGATATTTCATCAATAAAATGGCTTTATCACCAGCCGGAATCTCATTTAAGACCACTTTTAGCCTTTTTACATTGGTTTCCATTATCTCAGAGTCATCAATCTCATCTACAACCTCATCTCCAAACGCGTTAATATCATCTACTAAAACACCTATATTCTTTTTATTCTTCCTGATCATATCGATACAGAAGTTATAAGTTATAGAATACAGCCAAGTCGAAAATTTTGATTTTCCTGAAAATTTGGAAAGATTTAATAATACTTTCACAAATATTTCTTGAGCTGCATCTTGTGCTTTGGCTTCGCTTTTGAGCAGTGAAAAACACTTACCAAAAACTTTTGGTGAATACCTATCATAAAGAATATTGAAGTAGTTGGCGTTCTGTGTTGCCAAATACAATTCAATTGCTTCTTCGTCAGTCATCGACTTTGAGACTGCTCCTGATATTACTGGGTTTAGTAGGTTTATAAACAAATCTTATTCAGTAGTTTATGGTATCAATAATCTTAAACGCTATTTTTAAACTCATTAACATTATAATGATATAGATGCCTTTGTGACGGAATTATCCTCGAAAGTAACACTATTTGGATAAATTATTTTTTTAATTGCAAAATTAATGGCTACTTTTTAGTAAAAATAATCCTTTCATTTTTTTTATTAAATTTCACTTTTACTCCCATGTCAAATACAGAACTAGTTGTGAACTAGATCCCTACGAAAAATATCTATAGAGTGACGAATAATAGATAACTACTAAAATCAGTTCTATTTCTACTTATGTTTGTATTGTAAGATGTTTATTAAACAAACAACGAGTATTCAGTGTAAAACACATTGTAAATATAATTAATATGTTATATTTTCTATACTTTTGCAGATAGAAATGTATAGTTAGATGTATACTGCTGATTGATAAAGGAATCGTATGACAAAGAAAATCACATCCAAAAAGAAAAGTAAGACTCCCAAAAGCAACTTTGGTAAATACATCAAATTATTATGGGCGGCAGTACTAGCTGGGCTTATACTGGTTGTATGTATTTTTATATTTATCTCAAAAACTCAGCTACCTGATACTCAGGAGTTGGAGAAACCGGATTATGAAATAGCAACAATAATAAAAGCGGACGATGATCGTGAGTTGGGAAAAGTATTCTTACTGAATAGAGTTTGGTTACAATATGATGAGATAAACCCATTAATTATAGATGCTTTAGTAGCAACTGAAGATGAGAGATATTTTGAACATTGTGGAATTGATGCTCGAAGTTTTGGAAGAGCTTTAGTGTTTTTAGGAAGTAAAGGAGGAGCAAGTACGATTACGCAGCAGTTAGCAAAATTATTTTTTACACAACGGTCTAAGTCATTTATCCCTAGAGTATGGCAAAAACTTAAAGAGTGGGTCATTGCCGTCGAATTCGAAAAACAATATACCAAAGAAGAGATACTCGCAATGTATCTTAATAAGTATGATTATCTATATAATGCAAACGGTATTGCATCTGCTGCAAAAACATACTTTGGAAAAGATCAATCAGAACTAAAAGTCGAGGAAGCTGCTCTTTTAGTAGGAATGCACAAAAATCCTTGGATTTATAATCCTGTCAAACATCCTGAAAATGCTAATAAGCGCCGAGCTGTTGTTATGAAACAGATGGTGAAGAATGATATGCTAGATTTGGCAACGTATAAAAAATTAAACGCAGTGCCAATCGATATATCTGGATTTAAAAGAGGGAAAAATTATGGTGGAGTGGCACCATATTTTCGTGCAGAACTTGTGAAAACAGTAAAGAAAATTTTGGAACAAGAGCAATACGCTAAGCCAGATGGAACAAAATATGAGCTGTTTACTGATGGATTAGTGATTAATACTACTATTGATCTTGACATGCAGCGTCACGCTGAGGCATCGGCCAATAGTCATATGAGCAAACTGCAAGAGACTTATTTCAAAAGGTGGAAAAACAAAGATCCATGGACTCATGACGCAGATGATAAGCAAAAGAAAATAAGACAATCGAATCTACTTCGTCAAATAAGAGAATCAGATCGGTTTCTTAAAATGAGAAGTAGTTATGTAGGTAAAATCAGCTCAGAAATTTCGGCCGATATAGAAAATGTACGTTTATCGGATAGAGATATATTTAGACTATTTGCTGAAGACAAAAAACCGGGGACTATAGCAAACTTGGTAAAAAGAAAAACAGTAAGAAGAGATCAAGCCAAAGTATACAAGAAGATTCTAGCTAGTAAATATTGGCCAAAACTTAAGTCACAATGGAACAAACTACAAAAAGCGAAGGATAGAGTTTTTAAGAAGAAAGTAAAAACTAAGGTATTTGCATACAATAGTAAAGGCGAAAAAACTGTAGAAATGAGCCCTCTTGATTCTATCAAGTATCATAATATGCATTTGCAATTAGGATCTGTAAGTGTTGATCCTAGGACTGGTTATATAAAAACATGGGTAGGTGGCGTAGGTCATAATTATTTCAAGTTCGACCATATTAATAGTAATAGACAGGTTGGTTCTACATTTAAGCCATTTGTATATGGTACTGCAATCATAGAGAGAGGAACTTCCCCTTGCCAGAAAGTAAAAGATCAGCAATATGTGATTGCAGCTCATGATCCAGGGTTTGGGAACACAAAAGCGTGGGCTCCTAAAAATGCTAGTGGCTTCTCTGGCGAATATCTAACGCTTAAAGACGGACTTAGAAAATCACTAAACTCTGTTTCTGTCTGGTTAATGAAAGAAATTGGTAATGTAGAACCCGTGAGACAATTAGCAAGTAGTCTTGGTATTCCAAAAGAAAAAATACCGCCATATGCATCTATTGCGTTGGGTACACCAGAACTATCTGTTATGGAAATGGCTGGTGCTTATACAACATTCGCGAATGACGGTGTATATACGAAACCAGAATATATAAAGACTATCCAAGATGCCAATGGAAGGGTGATCTATGCGAGTAATCAATCGAAAAAAAGAGCCATAAGCTCTGGGTATAATTATGCAATGGTAGATATGCTTAAGTATGCTCAAGGGCCCGCAGGAAGAAGAGCAGGTCTGAAGAGTGAGTTTGGTGGTAAGACAGGAACTACCGATGAACATAAAAATGGATGGTTCATGGGAATAACACCAGACCTGGTAGTCGCTACTTGGGTAGGTGGAGATAATGAATGGATCCGTTTTCTTAATCTTTCTGATGGACAAGGTGGAGTAATGGCAAGACCATTCTGTACAAGTTTTTTATCTAGATTAGAAGCGGACTCTAATGTAGACTATGATGTAAACTCAAGATTCAAAATACCCGAAGTACTTGAAGTAAATACTGATTGTTCGGTGTATGCTGCGATGGAAGAAGAGGATAAAAAGGCCGCTGAGCAAGATCTAATAGATAAGACAAAAGAAGATGATGAAGTGGATGAGGAGTTTTAGGTTAACAAAACACATTGAAACCTATAGTTAACTTATTCAGAGTATTTATCAAGAATAACTTTAAATTTAGGATTATCTAAATAATTTTTCCAAGCTGGATCTTTAATAACATGTTTTGGAAGAATTTCTTCATCTTTAAGTCGTGTATTAAGAAGACTGAGCGCTTTGTCTTCTTCTTTCATTAGTGCATAAGCTCTTGAAAGACCGTACTGAGGTCTTCCCAACTCTATAGCCATTAGGTACTTCTGTGAAGCATCATAAAAATATCTCTGCCTTAAATCATCGTCTGCAGTCAAAGCAAATTGAATTATAGAATTTGCCCAATTAAAGTAATTCTGACAACAGCCAGGTTCAAGAATAGTAGCTTTTCGATACTTACCAAAAGCACTTGCATATAATTCGGGCTTCTTTTTTATTGGAGCTTCTTTTGCATATCGAGAAATACTGTATGCCCAAATACTATAAAGTTTAGGATTCTTGGAATCAATAGACTCTGCCTTTAGATAAAGGTCATTAGCTTGATTAATATATTTATCAATATTTTCTGTATCCAAGCACATTCCATAATATATAGATAGATCTGCTCTGTATATTAAGTTATTAATAGACTTTGGGTTTATTTCATTTGTTCTGTAGCAAAATTCACTTACCAAGGTAATTATTTCCCTTTGCCGCTCATGAATTCCTAAACCTAAAATCATTAATAAATATAGTGCATATTCATTATAACTTTCTTCATCTTTTACGTCATTCTTTAATCTAGCCTTGGCTAAATTGATAATTATATTTAAGGCTTGAATATTATTATCAAAGTGATATGTTTTGGCAAAAAGTGAAACCAACAGCTTATATCTTTGATCTAATATTTCTATGTCATTTGGAGTTTTTGACAAATAATTTAAAATAGAAACGTTGACACTATTAAATTTATTTATTGCAACTTTTCTTGGTATATAATAAGACCAAATATTAATAACCGCAAAAGTAAAAATGCAATAAAACTTATCTGCACCATCTTGTCCATCACTTATCTCGAAAGCTTTCTTTTGTTCTAAAGATTGCAGAATCGAATTATAATCAGCTCCTTTTGAGTTTTCTCTGTATGTGAAATAATATTTAAATAACAATAGGAATTGATATTCATGAAATTTTTTCGGATTGGGCTCTTCCTTGTTTTCAACTTGCCATTTACAATCTTCCATTATTTGATCAAACGAAAGAATATTTGTGGAATTTGCTTTGGATTCTATGAAATTTAATATGAAATCAAGCCGAAAGTGTCTTGCAAGAGAATTGATTTCATTTAGTTCAATAGATTTGGAATAGTAAATATATGCATCCTTATTATTACCTTCTAATTCAGCCTCCAATCCATTGGCTAAGCACAATCCAAAATCTCTTTTTTGTATGGAATTTGGATCTTTTGTATGGTTATAACTTGTAGTTTGAAACTTATTTCGCAAGTCTCTAATTATATTTTGACGCTCTATAATTTTACTATTTTGCATGTTTGTATTGGTTATCAAGAACTATTCTCTAAATCAAGTAATGACCGCAAAAATCGAACAGTAATATGGTTTATTATTAGCCTTTATTACAAACTTACAAATCCTTTTGGATCTCCCAGTAGTTTTGATCTTTGATTTCTTGTAGTACTGCGAGGTAGTTTTCATATCGAGTTGGTGCGACTTTACCATCTTCAATTGCCGATTTTACGGCACATTCAGGCTCATTAATATGCATGCAATCGCTAAACTTACAACCTTTTGATAGAAGGAAAAACTCTCTAAAATTGTGACAGACATCCTTTTCTTCTAGGTAGTTGAATCCTAGCGTTTTGATTCCAGGAGTATCAATGATCTGTCCTCCTGATGGAAGATCGAATATTTCAGCAAATGTTGTTGTATGTTGTCCTTTTCCTGAATAGTTAGATATCTCTTGAGTATAAAGATCGAGACCTGGAGCAAGTGAGTTGACTAAGGTTGATTTTCCTACACCTGATTGACCGGCGATGAGAGATAACTTACCTTTGAGGTTGTCTTTCAATTCCTCTATCCCTTCGCCAGTTTCATTAGATGTCAGAAGAGTCTGATATCCAATATTTTCATAGATGGTTCTGAGATAAGTGATGTATTCTTGATCTTCTTCTTTGTTAAGATCAGACTTATTGAATACAATTGTTACTGGAATCTCGTATGGTTCTGTCATCAATAAAAACCTGTCAATAAAACCGATTTTAATCTTTGGTTGATGTATTGAAACAATACAAACGGCTTGATCGATATTCGCCGCTATGATATGGACGAAGTGTTTTTTACGAGGTGATTGACGAAGAACATAGTTTTTACGATCATTGATTTTTCTTATCGTCCCGACTGTTTCCTCTTCACTTTCTATATGGACCTGTACACTGTCACCTACAGAAATAGGATTGGTAAGTTTAAGTGTTCCTAATCTGAATTTTCCCTGGATTCTACATGGAACTATATCTCCACTTTCCAATCGGACTTCATACCAGCTTCCTGTAGATTTTATTACTATTCCTGTCTCCATTATATTGGAGTATTATCGGCCTCGTGAACGGCAGCTGCCATTTCCATGATAAGTTGTGGATCTTTCTCTATCGCATCACCTACTACAATTACATCTGCTCCTGCCATTACATTTTCATATGCTTTTTCGGGAGTACGTATGCCTCCACCTACGATCAGTGGTATATCAATTGCTGAACTAACAGCATCTATCATGCTGGTAGATATTGGATTCATAGCTCCACTTCCAGCGTCCATGTAGATCATTTTCATACCTAATAACTCTCCGGCCATCGCTGTACAGAGTGCTATATCATCTTTATTAGCTGGTATTGGTGTAGTATTACTCATATATTGGACCGTTGTAGAGATACCACCGTCAACCAACATATATCCAGTACTCATTATTTCTAGTGGGCTGATCTTCAAAAACGGAGCTGTAATAACATGCTTTCCTATCAACAAGTCCGCATTCCTTCCACTAATAAGGGATAAGAATAATAGACCGTCAGCTTTATAACTTAACTGTAGAGAATTACCTGGAAACAGAATCGTAGGGATGTCCGTTGCCTTCTTGATATTCTCTAGTACCATATCTAACATATCATTCACCACTAAGCTTCCACCAATGAAGAAGTAATCTACATGCGCAGACTTAGATAACTCTAGGATCTTATCTATTTTTCCTAGACGTACATTATCTGGATCTATCAAGACCACGAATTTCTTCTTGCCTTGCTGTTTAGCTTCTAGGATACTTGAGTATAGATTGTTATTATTCAAATTTTCAGTAAGTCATGATTAGAGTGCAAAACTACAAGAATTTATAAATCAATCGAGTCGCCTGGTTTTAATTTTTCCTCAGATGAGTCTATTTCTTTTCCTTCTTGGTCAGATTCAGGTTTTTCTTCTGCCTGACTAAATAGATCTGTAGTCTCTTTTTCTGTTTTTATTTCTTCGATTTCATCTTCTATCACAACGGGATTTAGATGTTCTACTTTTAGTATTTTATATTCTCCGACCTTGTTACCAGCGGCTTTCCAGCCTTTCACATCTATGAATTCTGATAAGTTAACCTTCTCTTCCTGTTTTGTGCCTCCAGATTTATGAGAATACTTAACGATTGGATCTGCGGACGTTGTTGCGAAATACAATTTACTCGCCGAAGATTCTGTAATAAACGGGTATTTAGAGTCCAATTTACTAGTCTCAATGCTGAATCGTTTGACCATCGACCATTCTTTCTCGCCGTCGAAATAGATTACACTAATCACAGAATCAGGTGTAATTCTTGAAACTTCCATCAGTTTATTGACATCGTATTTTTTATTGAGATCAAGTTCGTTGACCTCATAAGTACCGTCTTTATATATAGCGAGGATACTATTTTCTGTATCGAATCCTCCAAGAAAGATCCCTCTTTCTGCAGTATTTAGTCTACCACTTACTTCATCCATCCATACTTTGATCGCTCCGAGAGAAGATTTACCTACAGATACTTGAGTGATTTTTCGGACAGGATATTTTGTTACAATATTACCACCAGCTGCTCTTCCTTTGATCGCTATTTCACCAAAGTCAAAGTCAAATACTTTCTTTTTAGCACTACATCCTGGACTGAGTTGCACATTTACAATCTCAGATTCTCCATTCGAGTTGACAGTGAAGTAAAGGAGTTTAGATCCTTTTGCACCTTTTGTAAGATCGTAATCTTTATCTCTAGTGATGGATTTTACATTGAATCGCTTAGCCATTGACCTGCCTGTTTTGGCATCTACATAGACCAAGTTGTAAGTGGTACGATCATCACCTTTTTTCCAAACTGCAGTATGGATGATGTTTTTTCCTACGAATATCTTATCAGAGACTCTTACTACTTTAAAGGTTCCATCCTTCATGAAGGCGATCACATCACTAATATCAGAACAGTCCATTACGAACTCATCTTTTTTCATGCCAGTACCAATGAATCCATCTTTGTAATTCACATATAACTTAGCATTATTAGCAACTACTTGTCTGATTTTAATCGTCTCGAAGCTTCCGAGTTCTGTTCTTCTTTCTCTTCCTGTACCATATTTGGATAATAACCTCTCAAAAAAGGCAATAGAGAACTCAGTTAAGTGCGCAAGATCAAATTTTACTTTTTCTAGTTCTTCAAGTAACGATTTTATAAACTCATCTGCCTTGAAGGAATTGTATTTTGAAATACGTTTTATCTTAATTTCGGTTAACCTAACGATATCTTCTTCAGTAACATCTCGACTCATTACCAGTCTGGTATCGCCGGATTTTGTATCTGAAGGTGTAGAAATATATTTTTTCAAACCAAGATCAATAGCTATGATTACATCTTCCCATGTTTCACACTCTTCAATATCTCGATAGATTCTTTTTTCTATGAAGATTTTTTCGAGACTTGACATATGCCATTTCTCTTCTAACTCTCTTTTCTTGATCTCCAACTCCATTTTCAGAAGCTGTTTGGTCTGTTCCGTTGATATTTCTAGAATATCAGAAACAGCCAAGAACATTGGCTTATTATCTACAATAACACAAGCATTGGGTGATATACTCACTTCACAATTGGTAAATGCATACAGTGCATCTATTGTCCTATCTGGAGAAACGCCTGGAGTAAGATCAATCCTTACCTCTACCTCAGCGGCAGTATTATCTACGACCTTTTTTATCTTGATTTGACCTTTATCATTGGCCTTTAAGATACTATCGATCATTGCATTTGTCGTCACTCCGTATGGAAGTTCGGTAACTGCAATTGTTGTTTTATCGATGACTTCTATCTTGGCTCTCACCTTAATTTTTCCACCTCTTTTTCCGTCTGCGTATTCTGCGACATCTACCGATCCTCCAGTTTGGAAGTCTGGGTATATTTTTACTTTTTTTCCTTCTAGTATTTTGATTGAAGCCTTGATTATTTCGATGAAGTTATGCGGCATAATCTTCGTCGAGAGTCCTACTGCGATACCTTCTACACCTTGAGCTAACACTAGTGGGAACTTCGCAGGCAGAGTAATCGGTTCTTTATTCCGTCCATCATAAGATAGCTGCCAGTCCGTAGTTTGAGGATTGAATAATACCTCAAGGGCAAACTTTGTCAGCCTTGCTTCGATATATCTTGGTGCGGCTGCGGAATCTCCAGTTCTTATATCTCCCCAGTTTCCTTGACAATCTATAAGTAGGTCTTTCTGACCAAGATTTACCAAGGCTGCTCCGATTGCTGCATCACCATGCGGGTGAAATGCCATCGTTTGACCAATGATGTTGGCTACTTTATGAAATCTGCCATCATCCATCTTTTTAGTAGCATGGAGTATTCTTCTTTGCACAGGCTTCAGTCCATCATCTATATCTGGTACTGCCCGTTCCAATATTACATAAGATGCGTAATCGAGGAAGTATTCTTTATACATGCCAGTAAGCGTAGAACCGTTCTCCTCTTCATTACCATCGTTTTCCAATGTTACATCTATATCCATTCCTTAGTATTAGTCTTAATAATCTGTCTTAACTCAATGCAAATTCTGGAGTAGGCATTGAAAGAGCGTAAAAATACATAAAAGAAATTTATAATACGTAACTCGACAAAAGAGTTAAAGAAAATGAGAATTTTGGTTTCGAAATTTATTATCTAATTAGTCTTTTTTTCTGTTTTGATTTAAATCAAAAATAATTCCTTCGATAGCACTTCGACACATAGTTTTCTCTGTCTTGAAACAATAACATATTTAAATTTTTCCAATAAGAATTAATATTATCTTTGCCGTTTCATTCTAGCACCTTTGTAACGGATTTTTTTTAATATGAATACTAAAGATCTAGCTTTATGGACCAGAGGAAATAATAAAAGTCGTTGTTTAATTACATTACCCTTAAATTTTTATTTTTTAAGATTCTGTAATTAATCAAATACCCAATAAATCGATATAATATAAATCGTCGACTATTGGGAAATAAAATTTTAAATACATGAAACAATACGACAGATATCTTATCACTTCTGCCTTGCCATATGCCAATGGTCCATTACATATTGGTCATCTAGCGGGAGCTTACCTTTCCGCTGATATCTATGCTCGGTTTCGTCGTATGATGGGAGAAGATGTAGTGTTTGTTTGCGGGTCTGATGAACACGGTGCTGCGATCACGCTACGAGCTGCCAAAGACGGCATTACTCCGCAAGAAGTAGTAGATAGATATCACAATTTGTTCAAAGAGACTTTTGATAGAATTGGAATTTCATTTGATATATACCATAGAACATCGGCTGAACTTCACCATGAAACTTCTCAAGAGTTCTTTACTAATCTATATGAAAAAGGTGAATTCGAAGAGATAGAATCGGAGCAATATTATGATGAGGAACAAAATCAGTTCCTTGCAGATAGATATATAATAGGTACTTGTCCTAAATGTGGACACGAAGAAGCATATGGCGATCAATGTGAAAAATGTGGATCAACATTAAGTCCAACGGATCTGATAAATCCAAGATCAACTATCTCAGGATCTACTCCAGTGATGAGAAAGACAACGCATTGGTACTTGCCACTTAATAAATACGAAGCTTGGCTAAAAGAATGGGTAGTCAATGGTGAGAAGGATGACAAAAAACTACATTACCCTGAAGAGTGGAAGAATCACGTACTGGGTCAATGTAATTCTTGGTTAGATGGTGGACTGAATCCTAGATCTATGACTAGGGATCTATCATGGGGAGTAGATGTACCGCACAATATTCCTGGACACGAAGGCAAAAAGCTCTACGTATGGATGGATGCACCGATCGGTTATATCTCAGCAACAAAGCAATGGGCAGCTGATAATAAAAAAGATTGGGAACCGTATTGGAAAGATGAAAACACAGCACTTCTTCATTTTATTGGGAAGGATAATATTGTATTTCACTGTTTGATCTTCCCATCGATATTGAATGCACACGGGGACTACATATTACCAGTGAACGTACCTGCTAATCAATTCATGAATCTAGAAGGTAAAAAGCTTTCTACTTCTAAGAACTGGGCAGTTTGGGTACATGAGTACTTAGACGAATTACCAGGTCAAGAAGACGAACTCAGGTATTGCATGATCAAAAACATGCCAGAGACTAAGGATAGCGAATTCACATGGAAATCATTCCAAGAAGCGAATAATTCTGAATTGGTAAATAATTTGGCCAACTTCGTAAATCGTGTAGTGGTTTTAGTTAATAAATATTATGATGGTGTCGTGCCTTCATTTGACGAAAATCAAGATCTAATAGGTGCCTCGGATCCAATGGATGCGGCATATCATGATTCAGAAATATTGAGACTGTTTGACGATATGGATATCGTTTGTTCACATATTAGGAATTTCGAATTTAGAAATGCACTACAGAAGTTGATGGAAATTTCTTCCAATGGAAATACCATATTACAGGCTAATGAGCCATGGAAAGCGCAAAAAACAGATCCCGAATCTGTCAAAGTAGTTATGAATTTGGCGATGCAGTATGTCGCAACATTGAGTGTAGCGATCAAGCCTTTCTTGCCGTTTACATCGGATAAGATGCGTAAATTGATCAACCTGCCATTGGCGGATGATAACAGTGGGTATTTGGATCTGACTAATGACTTATCAGAGGGAATTCACCCTATAGCTGATGGGCACAAAATAGGTTCTCCCGATCACTTATTCTCTAGAATCGACGATTCAGTAATAGAGGCACAAGTAGCAAAATTACAAGCTAACGCTAAGTCTAACGAAGCAGCAAAAGAAGAAACTGCCGAAGAAACATACGCTCCTATCAAGGAAGAAATAGCTTTCGACGATTTCATGAAAATGGATATCAGAACAGCAACGATTACGGAAGCAACTAAAGTAAAAAAGGCGGATAAATTACTGCAACTAACACTAGATCTAGGATTCGAAACTAGGACTGTTGTGTCGGGTATTGCTGAGCATTATGCACCAGAAGATATCATTGGTCAACAAGTATGTCTCCTTGCTAATCTAGCCCCTAGAAAAATCAGAGGCGTAGAAAGCAAAGGCATGGTGCTTATGGCTGAGGATGCTAGTGGTAAGCTTGTTTTTGTGAATCCAAGTGAGGCTAGTTTTGCAAATGGTGGTGGAGTTAGATAAGTCTCATAATTATAAGATTTTTTAGACCTCTATGTTCCATTTCTAATTGTATTATGAACTAGAAATCATATATGGCACCAATTCTCAATTTTTCTACAGACATACGACTGCTCTTAGGTTCATAAAAGTTATAGGAAGGGCTCATACCTACATTAAGCCACAGTTTTTCTGACAATTTGAATCTAGCTTCGATTGGAAGTGAGAGCGTGTGACTAACCTGCAATCCAGGTTTTAAAATATCTCTATCTGCCAGTGACATGCTATAGTCTATTCCAAGAATTAGTTTAAATTTTTTAGTTTCAGCACTCATAAATTGGTAACCAATAGTTGGAGTGAATCCAGAATCGCCACTATAAGAGAGAGCCAATTTAATAGGAATTTTTCCATTTATTTTATGTTCATACCTTAGTCCAATTTCAAGATTATCACCTTTAGATCCTATGAGATCTAAGCCAATGCCATTGACTGATTGAGAGAAAATATTTGTCGTTAATAATAGGGCAACAAAAAGAGTAATACAGTTTTTCATAATAGCGTTTTTTATTTTTCTAGGAACGACTTATTGTATGTATCCGTATTTTAATTAGAGAAAGCTTAACAAATTTGATATTGGGATCTGTTTTTATTAGGAGTTTATTAATGTTGTTAACATTCCTATCATGTTATTATTTCTTTTCAGTCTATGCATTATTCTTTACCAAGAAGAGGGATAGTACACGAAAATAGGATGACCTTCATTTAAGGCTGTCCTGTTACATTACCCTCTTTTATTACGTCCTATCTATGTGTTCACCGATTTGGCGAACATAAATTAATTTAAAATTGTATGTTTACATACTGGAATAGAGCATTTTCTTTTCCGAGGTGTGGATAAACAATTAATTTACACCAATTAAAATTTTAGAGCCTTCAAGTTAGTGAGTAAAAAAACAAGAAACCAAGTCGTCTTTGAGGAAGAATTATTTCCGCATATGGACGCATTAAAAACTTTCGCATATCACCTATCATACAATGAGGAAGATGCCAATGATCTAGTACAAGAAACGTACATGAAAGCGCATCGATTCATAGAAAAGTATGATCAGGGAACTAATGCCAAAGCTTGGTTGTTTAAAATCCTGAAAAACGCTTACATCAACGAATACCGTAAGAAAAGTAAGCGTCCACAGAAAGTAGACTTCGAAGATATCGTTTCCTATCAGAATAGTGATAGTGCATCGAGTTCGAAATATCTTGATCTGAGGCAGGAAATCTTTGAGAATATGATGGGTGATGAAGTCACTATCGCTATAAATTCTCTTCCAATAGATTTTCGTACTGTTATTCTTTTATGTGATATCGAAGGGTTCACATATGAGGAGATTTCAAAAATAATTGACGTGCCGATTGGTACAGTAAGGTCAAGACTTTTTAGAGCAAGAAATATGCTCAAAGAAAAGCTGAAAGCCTATGCTGAAAAGATGGGATACGAAGATAAGCGCGGGACTAGGTTAAAGTCTGGCGATGAAGAAGAATGATTTTTGAAATTATGGTTTTGCAGAATATTCAATATGAATTAATTATGTAAAATTTGTTTATTATTTTATGGGTTAATCCCATATGTGTTTTTATTTTGTTATATTTACCAAGCAATAATTTACATTAAATGTAAAAGTCAATATATTATTTTGATCTGGTTGTTTTGTCGAAATAATACTTTGTTGCCTTAAGCATAAAAATAAACTGAATGTCTATGAGAAATCAGGAGAATACTGGAGCCCTCAGAAGTAAAATCAATCTTTATTTTGACAATGCATTATCACAAGAAGAGAGTTCTACACTTTTAGAGCAAGTGAGTTGTGATACAAGATGTAATAAGATGTTCAACAAAGAAAAGACCTTCAGGGATTACATTAAGAACAATGTAAAACGATCTTCAGTATCTCCAGATCTTATTCAGTCTATTAGAGACAGTATTAGAGTAGTATAGGATCAGTCCTATTTTCTACAATTCAAATTTTTCCTTTATTTCCGACAAGTAAGATTCACTTGATGTGATTGATGATCTATCAGTATCGTTAAGTTTAAAAACGTATCTGCCTTTGAAGTATTTGTGTATTTCATAGACAAAAGCTTTGTTTATAATATACGATCTGTGGATCCTAATAAAAGCTTCTGGAAGTTCACTTTCTAATTGTTTAAGTGTCTTATTTAAAAGGTGCTTTTTGCCACTCTTTTCGCCTATTTCTACATATTTGTCTTCCGCTTTTATCCAAGCTACATTGTCTATATCTACTAACGTGATTTTCTCGTTTTTCTTGATTGAAAATGATGTTCTCTTTTTAGTTTTTTGCTTGATCCAAGTGTCGACAGACTCGTAAGACTGAATAGAAGTTTTGTCCTTCATCTTTAGCAGTTTATTGATGGACTTATTGAATCGATCTTGGTCAATTGGTTTGAGAAGGTAATCCACTGCAAAATGCTCGAATGCATCAATTGCATACTGATGATAGGCAGTCGTAAATATAATATATGGTTGATAGACAAGATTCTTCAATACTTCGAAACCAGTCATGTCCAATAATTGGATATCCAAAAAGACGACTTCTGGCTTTAATTGATTGATTTCTTTTATTGCTTTTTTTCCTGTTTGAGATTCACTTATTATTTCAAGATCGTGTATACCATCTAGGATCAGTTGTTTCAATCTATTTCCAGCTAATTTTTCATCTTCGACTATGTATGCTTTCATATGTTTAAAATTTTGTCCCCATAGAAAATCAATCATTTATGTTTAATACTTAAATCCCCCGATGCTTGCGTCGTTGTTTCACTTCACTTCATTTTGATCTATCTGGATCAATATATATTTCTTAGGAGCATTCTTAAACTCCAAGGTATGTTTGTTTGGGTACAACAACCCGAGCTTTTGCGTAACGCTTTTGATACCAAACCCTATCTGCATGTCTGATCCAAAATCGGCTCCGGAATCATAAATGTGTATGATTAATTGTTCTCCTATTTTTTCAGCTGCAATTCTAACATTGATTCCTGATTCTCCATATCCATATTTTATTGCATTCTCCACTAGTGGCTGAAGCAGCAGTCTTGGCAATTTACAATCATGTGCATTTGGATTGATATCTATATCGAGATTAAGATTTTCTTCGAAGCGTATTTTCTCTATTTTTAAATAGTTTTCTAACAT
>CALKXE010000206.1 GCA_938003955.1 uncultured Saprospiraceae bacterium
ATTCTCAATTCTCAATTCTCAATTCTCAATTCTCAATTCTCAATTCTCAATTCTCAATTCTCAATTCTCAATTCTCAATTCTCAATTCTCAATTCTCAATTCTCAATTCTCAATTCTCAATTCTCAATTCTATTTTCTTAAATCTTTACAAATTGACTTACTGTTGTTCCTTTTGCAGTTTCCAATTTCAAATAATAGATTCCACTTTTCAAATCACCAATAAAAACAGAAGAAGCATCGATACTGACTTGTCCTTTTTTAACTATTAAGCCATCAAGAAAAATAATGGAGTATTCTCCCTGCACTGTGCTCTGATCTTTCCGAATTTCAATTTGATGAGAAGAAGGATTTGGAAATATTTCGATATGAGATGAATAGATATTGTTTGTATGCGAAGTCTCCTGTATTAGCTTAATAATCCATGCATCATATCCTCCATGATTTAGCGCTATGTCTCCATCGTTAGAAAAAGTATATGCGGATATAAGATATGATGCCCCATCTGATGTTTGGATAATATCTGTTAATATATCCACACTAGAACCTCCAAATGTTTGTATCCATTCGAATTCCCCTGTAGCTTTAATTTTAATTAGAAATAAATTGACATTTGGCAAATTGTCAATTCCTGGACCCGTTATGTCACCTGTTGTTCCTCCTAATATAAATCCATCATCTTCCGTTTTATAGATACTCTTGAGGACGTCATTCTTTTCGGTTCCATATTTCTTTTCCCATAGAGCTTCTCCTTCAGGGCTCAATTTTATAACCCAAAAATCATCTGTAAGATAAGCGGGTAGCGAAAGATCAATAGTTACTGTTTCAAAAGAAGAAGCTAGAATAATGCTATTATCAGGGTTTACATGTATTTGTGGAAATGCTTCATCAGAATCCATTTTAAATGTTTTATTCCACATTAAATCACCATTTTCTTCAATCTTAATAACGAATGAATTTGAATGATTTCCATCACTCTCTTGGACAATCTGTTGTCCAGCAATAATATAGCCTGCAGTATTACAAGGCGAAATTGAAGTGAAATAATCATTGATTCCAGCACCAAAGGATTTATCCCAAATGATTTCACCCTCATTGGTTAACATGACGACCCATCCAGCGAGTAGATCTAATTGCTCGGTAACATCCCCATCAATTGATCTACGACCACCCACGGCAATAATATTTCCTGTTGCAGTTTCAATAATATCATTGATCCAATCATTGTCAGATCCACCTAAGTTTCTTTCCCACTCAATATTGCCTTCATTGTCTAGTTTTAAAATCCAAAAATCAAAACTACTTACTATTTCACCATCATATTCTTTTTCTACTAAAGCGGTTCCTCCAACAATATATCCGCCATCTGCAGATGGCTTAATAGAGCCAAAATATTCATCTCCATATCCTTTGTCATAGAATTTCTTCCAGATTAGATTTCCAAACTGATCTGTCTTGATCAAAAATAGATCGTTTAAATTTGTGGCCGTGCTGTCACCATCAATATCATTTGAACTAATTTGGCCTCCAGAAATTATGCTTCCATCTTCATTCTCTAGAATACTATACGCGGCATCATGTTGAGTTCCTCCAAAGTTAAATTGCCAGTCGATTTCAGTTTGAGCGATTGAAATCTGGTGACTAGTTAAAACCAATAGGATTAAAAGATTTAATGTTTTCATATACTCTTGTAATATAGCTCTTTAAGTGAGTCGAGAATAATATTATAATGAATAAATCAAGACAGCATAAGATTGGTCTTTAGGACTTATCAAAGTTTTTGATTGATTTAAGAGAAAACATATAATGAATTATTATAATATGTTTATTCTTTGTAGCCAGAAGCAAAATAGAGTGCAATAACGAATTAAAAGATTTAGAAGTTAAATTCCGGGAAATAATATAAATGGGACTTTTTGTTACTAATTCCAGTTCAAATCTAGGTCCACTAATGGATTTATTTGCAGTTTTTCTTCTACTGTAAGATTTGATGTCCACCATTTAGAATATGCTTCAGCTACTTCAGAAAGAATATTCTCTTGATCTACCAATTGACCTGTGCTCGTACGCGAAATTCTTGGGTTCAGTGAGGCGAAAAGATAAAAATTAGGATCATCAATTGCTTCCATTCGAAGAGATTCAACAGTCCATAAAATATACATGCCAATCTCCACATTTTCCATGTAAAATGAAGACAATGGATTCCTAGGGAAATTTGAAATATTCAATTGCTCATTTCTATAATCCAAAAGTTCGGATATGTTATTCTCATTAAAATCAGGTGTTTCTATTCTAGTTTTATCTTCCTTAAGTGTTTCAATGAACATATCTACCTTAGATAATTCACTACTTTTTTTATTACAACAAACTAAGAAAAGACAAGCTGTGATGCAAACGAATAAAGCTTTCATGAGTTGATTTTAATTAATGTAATACATATTCATAAATATAGACGTCTTTGTTTCGTTGTTTGGTTTGTATTGACATTTTGCTAAACGACGATTATGTAACGAAAGATACTGAAAAATATATTTAATTGAATTTCGCTTGTCTTCATGTGTGTTTAATAAATTGTACACAATCTAGATTAACATTTAGTTGTCAACATCTAGAAGCAGTTCGGCCAAGTGGCTTGCAAAGCAAACACGATGGCTAGTGTAACAAATAGAATATTTGTGGGCTAGCGATTTAAGCGATTTGGCAATTCAGGCCAAAAGCTCTCGAGAAAATAGGTAGCTTACTTTTTTCGCAATAGTGCAATTTGTTTTACACACTGTTTTCATTGTTAGCAAGATGTATCAGTTATTCGCTAATTCGCTTTTTCAAAAACAAGACTATGGACGCCATCTCCGTCAATTTTAAGACCCGTGATTTTATTTGTTGGGTCTCTAATAAATGCCAATGAAGGCATGAACATAGTAGCACTTGTGAAAACATCTTTTTTTATAGGCCGATAATTGATGGCTTTATGACCATTGGTTCTGGCAACTAATTCTCCTTCTTCTACATGGAATGTGATTAAAGATGTATAATTATTACTAAAATAAGTTCCAGAGTAGGCTTGAAGAATTTCTGCGGAGGGGGCAGCAGGAGTGTAGCTTTTCATTATGTCTGGATCGCTATCGTTATACTTAAAAGAAAGCGTTTTCCCATCGTCCTCTTTAATAAACGTAAACTGTCTTATTTCATCAGTTGTGCCTACTTGCTGAAATGTATTGTCAGAGATTGGTACCAATTTAATAGACCTTGTACTAAACAACCACTGAGAACGAAGTGTATCATTTTCTACAAATAGCTTCGAAGCATATCCTGCGGGTTGGAACCAATAATCACCCTCGAAAGACTTTAATTTTGATGATTCCATTTTTATGGTCTTTAGCGTTTTGTAGTCAACAGTGGCAGGTAGGGTATAGTGTTCCTTTACTAGGGTGTCGATCACGTCCATTGCTAATGAACCATTGTATTCATTGTTATTACCTAAGACAAAAGATGTGATTCTTTCATCCTTAAATCGAAAAATATTGGAACCATAACCACCCTGAAATCCGAAGCTCCAGTATATCGGAAGACCACGTTCTGGGTGCCCAAATTCTCTGCCGATTGTCATTTTACCCCAATAATAATCAAACTGTTTACCGTTTGTGAGTTGGACAGGAGTATCTAATTTCTGGATCATTTCACCAAGTGTCCCATTCGGATTTGTGAAGTTAATGTACCATTTACACATATCTTCCGCTGAGCTATATGCATTGATTGAGCCAATGACACTGCTTTGTACTTCACTTTTCTTATAATTTCCACCTTCTTCTTTTCGATAGGGTTCGGCTACTCCATTCAGAATAGATTCACTATCATCTCTAATCAGTGAATTATTCATTTCTAATGGCTTAAAGATATTAGCTAAAACAAAATCGGGAAAAGACAGTCCTGAACTTCTTGCAACTATTTCGGCCATTAATACTGATTCGGTGACCGCTTCATGAAATGAGAATTTAGTGCCTGGTTTGAAAGAAAGTGTTTTTTGAGCAACAATCAAGTCCATTGCTTTTGCTTGATTTGGAATAAAATCAGTACCATTAAGTATTGTATTTATTCGATTGATATCGTGCAATCCACTCGTATGATTTATCAAATGCCTGATTGTTACTTTATGAGTATATTCGGGTAATTCCTCCAAATACTTTCGAATGTCGTCATCCAGCCCAATTTTGCCTTGCTTTTCCAGAACAAGTATGGCCAATGAAGTGAACTGTTTGGATAATTCACCAAGTTGAAATTTTGTCTTTGGAGAAATGGGTGTGTTTGTCTCCATATTGCCACTTCCAAAGCCCTTCAAGTATAGGACTTTCCCATCTTTAATAATGCCTACTGCCGCTCCAGGGGTGTTTGGTTTGTCTAGAGCTTTAAATACTAAATCAGCTTGTTGGTCGAATGAGTTAGTGGTTTGAGCATAAGCCGAAATGCTGATAAATAAACAAAGTATGGATGATAAAATTTTGGTATTCATTTTTAATGATTTTTTAGTCTTAGCCATTGGACTATAAGATGAAAATTGAAAGAGTGATCTAGGAAGTTGTACTCTGCTAAATTCATTTTTGCATTGGCAAAGTAGAGACTATAGATGGTGAATCACTTAAGAAGTATACCAATGGTTAATAAGTGTATAAGAATGACAAGTTGAATGTTTTAAGTGTTGAACAATATCTACTGCTATCATCGTATATCGTCGAAAGATCTTAACTTCAGGATGTGAAATAATAAAGAAGATTCCCAAAAAAAACTAGTGGATTTCATCATTTTCGGAATTGTAAAATGATGAAATTTGTGCATGGTAAGCCTATCATTATGGATATGAAATCGTTTTGGAATTATTGATAAGTGAAATTTGAAATTGAATTGATATAAAAAATAAACTGACTCATTTTGCTATTCATTTTGACGAGATTGAACGAGCAAAGAAATTCTATGCCGAGGTTTTTGAGTGGAATTTCAACTCTTATGGACAAGAAGATTTTCTAAAAATAGAAGCTGACGATTCCGGCAATAGAGAAGTGGTTGGAGCGATGCAGGCAAGAAAATATTCTCCAGTTTCTGAAAATATCATTGGCTTAGAGTGCTCTTTTGAAGTTGAAGATATTGATGATATAATTGAAAAGGTAGAAGAAAATGGAGGACAAATCTTAATGGCCAAAACCGCTGTGCCCAATGTGGTTTGGATTGCCAAGTTTTTAGATACAGAAGGGAATTTGATATGTGGTATGCAATATGAGAATACAGTAAAATGAATTGAATTAGATAATTCTAGCCGAGTTTTTAAATTCCACTTGACCTTAACTGTTTATAATATTAGAGTATTTTAAAATACTCACCTGGACTAGACTATTGAGAAAAACATAGGGCAGATTAATTTGATAATTAGAATAATATATATTGAATATTATCTGAAAGAGAATGTGGTACTATATGTGGTAAGTCTACATGTTTTTATTTCACGCTTAGGCGTGAAATTCCGATATATGATGGTTTTCACTTGTATGGATGAAATATATAAGGGTAAATTGTTATTTCTTGGAATTATTTGAAAATTGAATTAAATAGTGTCTTCGCAACATATTTGTTTATCGTAAAATGTTAGAATTCGTTTTTTAGGTTTTAACTTAAAAGTTGACTTTGTGGAAATATGATTCTTTTTTTAATGTCGAATAAATAAACTAGATATCATTTTTTTACAAAATAAAAGTAAAAACAAAGGGTGTTTTTGAGTGTGCTTCCATCAAATGTGATGGAAGCCATTCTCTTTTAAAGACGATTTTATTCTCCTGCATTAATGTTTAATGCGATAAACTGCTTTTCTTTATAATTCTGTCCACGGCTCTATCTCGGAACCTTTGAAAATCTATGTAGAAAATGAAACAGGGGAGAAATCTATTCTAACATCTCATATGCCAAATGGTGAAATATATTTCTAGTTGATCAAAATGGAAACAGCGTTTATAAGCCTACAGGGTATCGCAATAGCGCATTGAATAAATTAGAAGAGAAAATTAAGGCTTTGTAAATTGGCTAAGCTTTTATTGTAGTATTTTTGAATTTATTTTTTGTTGTAAGATCGCCCTGGAACTTAAAACGGTCATTATTCTACTGATCACTCTAATGCTAGATAAGTAAGGATTAGTCTCTAGAAATACTTTGAAAAATAAAATAAGTTGAATAAAACTAAAATTATTAGTTTTACTCTGACTTATCTACTCAAATAATATACGAATCATATGACTAATAAATTAATTGGAAAAAATGTACTCATTACAGCTGGAGCTCAAGGAATTGGTGAGTCAATTACTAGACACTTTATTGATAGTGGAGCCAATGTTGCCATCCATTATTTTTCTAGTGCTGATACTGCGAACCAATTAAAGGAATACGCAACTAGCAAAGGACAAAAAGCGGTAGCTATAAGTGGTGACTTAACAAAGGAAGCTGATGCAAATGTAATGGTCAAAAAAACGATAGAAGCGTTGGGAGGACTAGACATACTGATCAATAATGCTGGTTCACTTGTTGCTCGTAAAATGTTGAGCGAAATGGAAACTGAGTTTTGGCACAAAGTAATGGACATCAACTTAACCTCTATGATGTTTGTGACAAGAGCGGCAGCTCCTTATCTAGCAAAAAATGAAGCCAGTAGTATTGTTAATTTAGCTTCTCTTGCTGGACGAAAGGGAGGGCATCCAGGGTCATTGGCATACTCTACGAGTAAAGGCGCAATTCTTACATTAACAAGGGCGTTGGCTTCAGAATTAGGACCTCAAGGAACTAGAGTCAATGCAGTCTCACCTGGACTTATTCTAGGTACTTCATTTCACGATACACATACAACAAAAGAATCAGCGGCTAAAACAACGGCTGGTATCCCGATACAACGAGCGGGGAATTCAGCTGATGTAGCGCGAGC
>CALKXE010000207.1 GCA_938003955.1 uncultured Saprospiraceae bacterium
CTAGGTATGAGATTTGGTGATGCCATTCAACTTTTACTTGGAGCTAATTATAAAGGTTATCTAGTATCATTTTCTTATGATCATACAATAGCAGATCATGGTGGATATAATGCCGCCTATGAACTAGGAGTCGCCAAAATATTTACGGTGAACAAAAAACCTAAAGTAAAACCAATCATATATTGCCCTAGACTTTAGATGCAATGGTCTAAAAGAACTAACAAGAACCGATTTATAATTTAAACAAAAAAGAAGATTCTCAATATGAAACGTCGATGCTAAACTTAATAATCTAAAGGAAAGAATTAGGGACGTTGATTATTTTTTGAGATATAGATAAACAAGCTCAGGCACTCAATGAAATGATTAATTACAAATCGATCATTTTACTGAAAACAAAATTATAAACATATGAAAAACACAATATACATTTTCATCCTTTCAATAATCAGCTTTGTGAGCTTGAGTGGACAAATGCATACACTCAATAAAGACTTACCATGTATCAACAAGACATTCCAGATACATGCACATGTATTCTTAGATAGTTTTGGAGTTGCTAATTACTCTCCGGATCAACTACGAGCTGATCTAGCGGGAGCAACCGCTGCATTTGCACCAATATGCGCAAGATTTGAATTATGTGGAATAGATACGATTACTAACTATGAATTTGATAGCATAGGCACTGATCTTGAAGATACTGAAATTAAGAATTTATTTCATGTGAAAAATAGAATTAACATCTATCTCGCCAGCGAATTACAAGCACCGCCCATCTGTGGTTATGCAGGAGGAAATGCCTCTGCAAATAATTCAACAGTTGTCTTAAAGTGTACTGGAGGAACTGTAATCCACGAGCTTGGCCACTTATTCGGCCTTAGTCATACTTTTGGCGGTACTCCAGAACTAGTAAATGGGTCAAATTGCGAAACGGCAGGCGACGGTCTATGTGATACACCAGCAGACCCATATTTCGAAGATCCCGACATTATCTGGCAAGATGGCTGTGAATTTATTTGGGAAGGACAAGATGCAAATGGGCAATATTATTCGCCTGATGTAGGAAATATAATGTCATATTATAGTTGTAGCTGCGGATTTAGTAGAGAACAATTTATCAAGATGGCAAATACCTATCTGAATTCTAATCCCAAACTTTGGTAGTATCCCCTATCTAAACCAATTCTCTTTTTCTCTTTTGAAAAAGTAATATGAAATCCGACAACTAATCTTTAAAGAGCATATAGAAAGATTAAATGAAAGCTATTAGTTGTCAGTGTAAAGAAAATTTTAAGGACATGAAAAAAATTACCGCAATCATAATTACGCTTTTCTCAGCTTTCGGGCTTATGGGACAAACGGCTGATATATATTCTGGGTGTTCTCCTCTTACCGTTCAGTTCACTCCGCCAGCGGGAGTAACAAATGCCATATGGGAATTTGGTGATGGTAGTACCAGTAATCTTACTGCACCAGGTCACACATTTGATGAATCAGGAATATTCTTAGTTGAGCTGTTCGAGAATGGTAGTAAAGTTGGGGATACAACAATAACAGTATACCAACTAACAGACGTAATGATCAGTGCTAATGAGCAAGAAGGATGTGCGCCATTCCAAGTAATGTTTACGGATGAAAGTATAGTGGACCCAGGGCTTACTGTTTCTGGATACATATGGGATTTTGGTGATGGTAGTAGTTCTCCATTGCAAAATCCAACTCATACATATGGAGCCGAGGGAACTTATACCGTATCGCTAAGAGTAGACTCAAATGAAGAAGGCTGTACAGTCTCAAAATCCTTTCCAAATTATATCAAAGTATCGGGCAAGGTAGACGTAGGATTTAGCTTAGATCAATTAGTAGCTTGCGAAGCTCCAGGAACATTTGTCATCACAAATAATACCGTAGATGGATCAGGATATATCTATAGTTGGGATTTTGGAAATGGAGAATCTTCAGATGAATATAATCCTGGAAGCATAACTTATAATCAAGCCGGCACATATACCATTAAACTTATCGTAGATAATGGTGATGGATGCAAGGTTGATATAAGCCGAACAATAAAGGTAGGAATGCCAGATATAGATATTAATGTCAAAGACACAGTATGTATTAATGCTCCCTTTACGATTGCGAATAATAGTAACGCTAACCAATTTGCTTGGTCATTTGGAAGTGGATCTAATCCTCAAACATCGAGTCTTAGAAACCCAACATTAACATACAATACTGCAGGTCCAAAGATTGTTACCTTCTCTGCAATAGCAAGTTCAGATTGTAAATCGGACTCACTATTTACAATCTTTGTGGAGGATCCAAGTGCGAGTTTTACAATAGATCCTTTTGTGACATGTTTAGAGCCAGCAACTTACACATTCACACATCCTAACCCTAACCTTGCAGAATATGAATACTACGTACGTCAATTAGACGATCTCTTCTTAGGACAAGCAATAGAAACATATACATACACTCCATCGCCAAGAGATTCGTTTTATATCAATAGGTCAGACACTTTTTCTGTGATACTAAACGTGACCACTCAAGCAGGATGTACAGCTGAGGATAGCACCTTTTTCTTACATAGAGCACCTCAAGCTCACTTCATTCCTAATATCAGTAGAGGATGTGCTCCATTAACGGTCACTTTTGCGGAAGACTCCCGGTCTAACGAGCCTATAACTAATTGGTCATGGATATTTGGAGACGGAGAAGTAGTCAATACAAATATGTCAGAAAATATGACACACACCTACACAGAGCCAGGTGAATATTATGTAAAAATAGCCATCGAAAATGCAGATGGTTGTCAGGATACATCAGCAGGTATATTTATCTATGTTGGGGAACCACTCACTGCAGACTACACCGTTGATGAGACTGAAATTTGCATGTATGAATCGATTAATATGAGTACCGACAACTTGGATCCAAGGATTGATGCATATCACTTCAATACGGATGAAGGTAGAATTAGTGATTGCTACACCAATACTGAGGCCAATCATGAGTTCATTCATAGTCCTGGAGTTTATCCTGTGACACTTACCCTAGAATATAATGGATGCTATAGCGAGATAGATAACGGCTCTACGGTGACTGTCAATGGATCAAAATCAAGGATTAAATACATGACTAACTGTGTAGAACCGCTTACCGTTATGCTGCAAGACAGCAGTGTTAATGCAACCTCATCAGTATGGTATATGAATGGGGACACGATCAATATGGATACGGTAGCTACAAACCCATTTAATTACACATTTGACTCAACGGGAAACTATACAGTTACGTTGATTACTGATGATGGTACAGCATGCCCCGCAGACACAAGTTCAGTAGAACTAATGATCAGAGAAATATCAGCACAATTTGATCTTCCAGAGTTTGTATGTGCAAATGCGGGTATTGATATTTCAGCTGCATCTAGTATAGATGTAGATGAATCCTGTAGTAAGGGTTATATGTGGTTTGGAGTAGCTATACGGCCTAGAACTTTGGATATACCTGAAGTAGAGACAGGGTTCGGTCCTGGAATTCATACCGTAAGGCTTATTACTGAAGATGTGAATGGTTGTACTGACACTTTGGATAGAGAGACTACGGCACTTGAGATAGATGCTAACTTCGAGATAAGCCAAGAAATAATATGTTATCCATCTACTATTTCTTTTACTGATCTATCTACTTCTGATACAACAATTACATCCTGGGATTGGGATTTTGGGTCTACACTACAGAATCCATCAAATTTATATGCCGATGGACCTGAAGGACAACTACCTATTCAACTGGCTATAGAGGATGAACTAGGATGCGTAGACACAATAACTCAGACAATAGAAGTATACGCTCCAACTTCAGATATCAATATCGATCCAGGTAATATTGTATGCCTCGGGGAAACGATAAATGTCACGGCGACTGATTTTACAGAGCAAGGTCATTTTTTAACTTATCAATGGTTATTTGGTGGTCAAACTATAACTGATCAAAATCCAGATTTTGAAATTACTCAAGCAGGCAGTAATCCACTAACGCTTATAATAATTGAGGATAGTACAGGATGTTCTAATGAATATAACTTTAACTTTCAGGGAATACAACTTCCTATCGCAGAGATAAGTACAGATGGAAATGAATTCTGCGTATCAGATCTTATTGTAGAATTTGGCAATGAATCATTTTTGGATGGACCTGGTGCTTTTTTCTGGAACTATGGGAACGGTTTAAATAACTCAACATCAACACCCACATCGACATCATCGACATATGAAGCGGGAACTTATGAAATATCACTTACCGCATCTTCAATCTATGGCTGTAGCAGCTCGGACATGGTTACTATAAATGTATCAGAACCGTCTGGTCAGCTGCTTGTCAGCGATGCAGATAATAAAATATGTATTAACGATGAAGTTACGTTTACGCTAATCGACACGATGGATGTTGCTTCTTATTCATTTGATTTTGGGGAAGGAAATGTAGTAGAGAATATGAGTCCCGTTACTAACACATTTGGCTATTACCCAACAAATGGAGTATATGATGTAGTACTTTCATTAATCTCAGATAAAGGCTGTAAAACATCTGTAAATGTACCCGTAGAAGCATTTCAAGTACAAGCTGAAATCAATATAAATCCAATAATGTGCATAGGATCAGTTGATTTTTTAAATTCAGCAGAAAATAATTCAGACAACCTAATTTATAATTGGAATTTTGGCAATGGGGAAACTTCAACTAATGCTACTGAAACTATTGATTATTCAGACCCAGGTACTTACTATATTTCCTTATCTGTAGCAATAGATGGATCGGATTGTGACGTGGAAGTCATGGATACATTAATAGTCTCGCCAAATCCTAGTTTAGGATTTATTGACTCATTAATTTGTGAAGATGACATAGCATATATTCTATTCGAGAATTTAAATCCAAATTACATTTATTCAATAGATCCTGATGCGATGGGGACCGATATGCTGGCAGAAGGTTCAGTATTTGATTCAGTATCTATAGATCCATTAATAGAAGAATATCTGATTACAGTAACTGACAATTTAGGTTGTACTTCTACTCAACCAATAAATATAAGCATTAGCCTCGTTCCTAAAATACCAAATCTATTCTCACCGAATGGAGATGATCATAATGACTTCTTTGATGTTGTCGTTCCTGAAAAATTCAGACCATTGATCACTGTAGAAACTTTCAAGATCTATAACAGATGGGGAAATCTTCTTTATGAT
>CALKXE010000208.1 GCA_938003955.1 uncultured Saprospiraceae bacterium
ATATCCTTGAGACCATTAACGAGGACTGTGGCAGTATGTAAGTGGACATCAAGATATCTTTTTCCTGCTTTTGATTCCTTCGCTCCTTCATTGTACATAAGATGTACGAGGTCGTATATTTCTTGTTGTTCGCTAGTGAAAGAACCAGACGCAGGTGTAGTTCTCGTTATATCACCACAATATCCACTGGCTACCTCAATTCCACCATCAACCAATACCACATCGCCAGCCTCTATCTTATTGCCATGATAGTGATTATGAAGCGTCTGACCATTCTTCGTCAGGATTGGAGGGAAAGACCACCTGGCATTATGATCATGCGCGTATTTTGCAGCTATAGCTACCAATTCATATTCGTAAAGTCCTGGCTTGATATGCTTGATAACTTCCGCGTGCATACCTTTACTTAAGGTGACGGCTTTTTGTAATTCATTGATTTCTTCTTCCGTCTTTATTGATCGCTGGCTGTTTACAGCTTTGATCAGTTTTACAGAATGACTCAATTGGTTTTTATCCAACAAAGCTCTCAGTGTCAATTCTTGACTTGCTCTGTAAGTTGGGAGGTGATGAATTTCTGATCTTAGATGTTTCTTCAGATCCGCATATGGGTATACTTCTGTGATACCTATTTTGGCACCGAGGTCTTTCATTGATTCTTGAGGGCCGGTCCATACGACCATATCTATCGATACATCATCCGCAAATAGCTTCGATGTGCCTTCATCTGCATCCATAAGAATTGCAATGTCAGGTACACTCAATGCTCCATAGTAGAGTAGAGTGCTATCCTGTCTATATGGATTCAGATTGTCAGCAAAATTAATAGAAGACTCGTCATTCGCGATAAGTAGAACTTGACCACTGCCCATTTTTTTGATTAGTGTATTTCTTCTGTCGATATATGTCTGTGCCGAAAACGGAATATGTATTGCCATTGCTTGTGCTTTTATGATTTTACAAAGAAAAGAAACTAATGCTGATTACTATCGATTATAACACTTATAAAAATCTCTCTTTCGATTTCTAACGGAGTTATATCATTTTTGTTAGCGATAAGAAATAGAGATTAGAGAACTAGTTCTTGATAAAAGATACTGTTTTAGAATAGCCTTCCTCTGTATGCAACCTTGTTAGATATTTACCAGTTGCAAATGAGGTAATATCAATTTGTTGCTTTGTATTCTTTATATTCTGACTTAAAACGATTTCACCAAGATAGTTATAGATTTCTATTGTCAGAGTTGTGAAATTATCAGATGGGATATCAATTGTGATTCTATCCGAAGCTGGATTTGGAGAAATCGAATATGCAATATCTATTACTTCATGGACACTTACTACGGATGTAAGTTCTACATCCAATATGTAAACTTCACCACTTTCGAAGATAGCTGTAGTTGTCAATGTATCATAGGATTCTTTTGCAAATTGAACTTCGAATTCGCCTTCCAGTGCATGGCCAGAAGAGTAGAAACCTACGGTATTTGTAGTTGCGTCTACAAATTCACCAGAAATAACTTTAATATCTACATTTGGTATTTCCATACCGTTGGCGGCACTTTTTACCGTTCCTTCTATATATGACGCTCTTTGGAAGCCTTGATCTCCATTATTATCGATTGGTCTAAAAACGAATAAACCATTCCATCTATCACTGCCAAGAATTAGACCTGAAGGTAGATAAGGATATGCTCCCCATAATCCACCGCTTCCAGACTCTATTTCTAATTCTGTGTCATACGCAGCAACCTTTATTAGGTTATTAGGATCATTAGCATCAATAATCACAAGCCCATCAGTATTCCAGCTCGTGACAAGAAATCCACTGTCGTAATGCACATTGTGTGGGATTAGTCCAGTGTTTTTAGTCTCAAATGGCTGAAATCGATCTAGAAAAGTAATATTACTTGGGTCCGAAACATCATATGATTCTACCCATGCATCGGGTCTTTCATCAGTAGTGAATAGTGTGTTTTCATCATCGGAAAGCCAAGCGTTATGAGAGAAATTCATAATTGTCGCTTCTTGGCCGAGTAGTATTGGTGAAGTCTTATCACTAATATCATAGATAGAGAATACACCACTATTAATTTCGGAAGCATACATTTTATCATTTTTTACGAATACATCATGGGCATAATCGAAGTTTTGAATTCCAATATAAGTGGGCGATTTCTTATCTGTTTTTAGATCAAATATTAGAACACCACCTTTGGCGATATTACTGCCTGCTAAATAACATAACCCATCTTCGTCATCTATAAAGATATTGTGAATCGTATTTAGTGTGTCAGAGGTAAGTCCAAATTCAATAACAGGACGAAAATTAGTAGCTGTTATACTATCAGGGGCTAAAGACATATCAATTATTAGGATTCCCTCTTTTTCCCTTTCAGCTGATACATATATATGATCTTCGTAACTTTTGATATCTCTCCATATGCTAGATGGGCCATCAAAAGATTTTAAGAAAACTGGATTTTCTGGATCTTCTAGAGACCAAATTGATGTCCTTGTTAGTGAGCCCATAATAGCATATTCTACACCGGAACTGTCTACATAGCCCCAGACATCATTAGCCCGTTCATCATGAGAGATATTAGCAACAACTTCAAGATTGAAATTTTCTTGTGCATTGGTTTTTACAATCACGAAAAGAAGAAAGAGGATGTATATATGTTTCATAACTATAATTTGAAGTTATTTTATAAAAACAAGGTAGATCGTGTAAAAATAAAAAACGGCAACATCTAATTAAAGGTGTTGCCGATTTAAGTATTAATCTTCAGCAGATTATTAGTTTTTCACTATTCTAATCGTTTCTGATTGTTTGTCTGTTCCCACTACTTGGATATTGTATACACCAGTAGGAAGACTTTGTATGTTAAACCTTTCTGTAGTTGACGATACATGTTTAGTCATGCTTACTTTTCCTGTATTGTCAGTTACGATCATTATATTATTACCATCTAGTAGTTTTCCAGAATTTAGGTAAATGTAATCTGACGTTGGATTAGGAAATATAGCAAGTCCAAGGTTTTCAATCTCTAAATCTCCTGTATTCGTAGTCATATAACCGAAAGCATTGAATGCATCAACACCAGCTTCTGTTACATGCCCTGGTTCATCATCGCTAGCAGTTATTACTATCTGCATTTGATCATTAAATTCGATGTCATCACTACTCACAGTCATTTCTATCAAGTCTGACCATTCGCCATTAGATTCAGATAGCGTAGATACAGTAAATGATGTAATGCCGTTTGTGATTTCTACTACGACCTCATCGTTGGGTGCATTATCATTTTCGAGATTGATAAACCATAAGTGATATGAGATATCTATTCTATTGATATCTCCAGAAAAATCCATCATCGGAGATGTAAGAACAGTAGATCCATTATCTATATCATTTCCAAAGTAAGACTCTCCTGTTGATCCTGTCACATAGTATTTAGTTCCTATGTCAGTCGCAATGTCTAAATCACTTTGAGTAACTACACCTTCAAATTCGAATCTATTTGGTACAGCTAGATCCCATTGACCAGTAGTAGCGTTGCCACTCACTGTCCAACCTAGGTCAGCAAAGAAATCATCCTGATATCCTAATTCTAATTCTGTATTATATACCGCTTCATTTTCAGCGATTACATCTTGTGTCGTCCCTAAATATCCCCATTTAGCTACTTGTATTCCGTATGATACTTGATTTCTAACACCTAATTCCCATACTCCATCTTCATCAGTTGTTGCTTCTAGCGTACTATTATTTGTATTGTCTAATAATACAACTTTAGCATTTTCGATTGGCTCACCTGATGTTTTGTCGACAACAGTTCCTGATATTAAACTATTACCCATTTGAACATCAAGTATAGTGATCTCGCCACTTACTAATGTTGCTTCTGCTATTACACTCTCATAGGTTGGATGGCTAAACATTACTTCGAACGTTCCAGGTACAGCAACTCCAGTTTTATAATCTCCCATTACACTAGAAGATTTTTGGTTTTCTTGTGTTGACATGATTACTACGTCAACGTTAGGTATTCCCGCTCCTGTGTTAGTGTCTGTGATGTCTCCTTTTAAGTAAGAAGCTCTTTGATATCCTTGTACACCATCATTAGTAGTAGGTCTGTAAACTCTCAATTTGTTACTTAATCCAGGTCCATCTGTTGCAAGAATAAGACCTGATGGTAAGAATGGGTATACTCCCCAACATCCATTAAATCCACCAGTAGAAGCTGTTTCTGAGTCGAAAGCCGCTACTTTAATCATGTTGTCCGGCTCATTTACATCAGTAATAATTACACCGTCTGTATACCAACTTGTGATTAAGAACCCATTCAAGTAATGTGTATTGTGAGGGATTACTCCTAAGTCTTGTGTTTCTATAGATTTGAATCTATCTAAAGGCTCGATCGCATCCAAATCAGATATGTCAAATGATTCAACATATGCATTTGCTCTCTCATCTGTAGTAAATATATAATTACCGTCATCAGAGGTCCAAGCGTTATGCGTGAAGTCAAATGATGATTTTTCTCCGTTTAATAGGACCGGATTTGTTTTGTCCGATACATCGTATACATTAAACATACCTAAGTATATCTCAGATGTATACATCCTATCATCCTGCACATATACATCATGAGAATATGAAATATCTGCAGAACCTACGTGCACTGGATTTTTTTTATCTTGATTTAAATCCAAAATCAGAATTCCACCGACTGAATTATTACAACCAGATAGGTAGCAAAATCCCTGTTCTGTATCAATATATAGATTGTGGCACTTCTCCAATGATTCTGCTACGCCACTTACGGTAAGGTCTGGTTTCCAGTAGCTTGATGTAATAATATCTGGAGCATTAGACATATCAATGATCAAAAGTCCATTAGTTCCTTGGTCAGAAGTTACATATATATGATCTTCGAAACTTTTGATGTCTCTCCATGTACCAACCGGTCCCGGGATTGATGCTCTTTCGATTGGGTTAGCGGGATCTTCTAAAGACCAGATTTTGGTTGTAGATCTTGTTCCCATTACAGCGTATTCTACGCCTGTAGAATCAACATATCCCCATATGTCGTTTCCAGTTTCCCCATTGTCCACAGAACTTACGAGTTCCATATTGAATGTTTGCTGTCCATAGCCAGTCATAGCTATAGCCCATAAAAAAAGTACTTGTGTAAAATTTCGCATTAAATTTCAGATTAATAAATTGAATAAATCACTTTGTTTGACAATTAGAAAAATTATCTAAAAGTTTGTGTATTAAATCGACTCATAAAAATATGGAAAATATTAGACTTAGCGTACATATATCGACCAGTCTATAAGACATATCGATGCATTACTTTCTTTCTACGCGCATTGTTGTCAGTTTCGAGACACAGATGAGCTCATTTGCTTCATTGTATATCTCAGTATTCCATACTTGAATTCGTCTTCCGATTCTTATTGGTCTTGTTGTACTATAAACATATCCTGACTTCACAGATTTGAGATGATTAGCATTTATTTCTATTCCAACAATCGTTTCCTTCGTGATATCTTCGATTATCAATACACTAGCTATGCTACCCATCGTTTCGCTGAGCGCTACTGATGCTCCGCCATGCAATAAACCCATGGGTTGCTTTGTCCTTTCATCAACAGGCATCTTCGCTTTTATATAGTCTTCACCAACCTCTATGACTTCTATTCCAAGATGCGATCCGAGCGTATTTTTGTTAATATTATTTAATGCTTCTAGTGTAGGTTCATTTTTCCAGATCATAGAGTGTACTTTTGTAATTTATTATTGATTATTGAAATATAGATATGGCAGACTCCAATGAATACTTGGATATAACAAAACAGTGGATAGAAAGATTAGTAATTGGACTTAATTTATGCCCTTTTGCCAAACATTCTTTTGATAATGGTTTGATTCACTACGAATTATCAGAGTCAGATGGCTTCAAGCCGATGATGGAGGAATTGGTTGTTCTGATAGAAAAGCTTAATAGTGTAGAAAATGATGAGATTTCTAATGCATTTATTGTCTATTCTTCTGATGTGTCCTTCGAATTTATGTTGGATTTAGAATATTCGTTTTTAGGGTTGTTGGAGGAAGCGGGGCTGGATACGAAGTACCAAACAGTTATTTTTCATCCTCAATTTAGGTATGAAGGCGAAGAAATAAACTCACATGGGAATTTTACAAATCGGTCTCCACATCCTATGATTCATATATTGAGAGCGGAAGAAGTATCAGAAGCAATAGCAATGGCCATAAATGTGGATCTTATTCCAGTAAATAATGCAGCTAAATTAGATAGATTAGCGTTAAGGAAGATATCTGAAGTATTTGAAGAGGGATTTGAAGAACGAGTAGCTTTAGCGCTTAAATAATTGTTTATAAATGAAAATGATATCCTATTTCTTGTTGTTTTGTACGTGTATTCTATACACACAAGAAGCTGTAAGCCAGAATAGAGATTTTTATTTCGCACAAAGGGAATATGTTTCCAAACCAAAGATCGGGCTCGCACTTAGTGGAGGTGCCGCACATGGATTAGCACATATTGGTGTTATCCAATATCTAGATGAGTTAGGCATTAACATAGATTATGTAACTGGCACGAGTATGGGTGCCGTAATAGGTGCCTTGCATGCTATGGGTTATAATGGGAAACAGCTAGAAGTAATCGCTGCGGATATTAATTGGGATGCTATCATCAACAATAATATTCAATACGAAGGTGTATCTCCTGTTGAGAAATTTCATCATGATAAATATCCACTAAATTTCGATATAAGTGATAGCAGAATATTACTCCCTCAGGGAATATTAAATACAAACAGGTTAGAGTTGGTGCTTGCTAGATTGTTTTCGCCTACGATAGGGATTAAGGATTTTAGTAATCTTCCTAGGCCGTTTAAGTGTTTTGGAGTTGATATAGAAAGAGGGGAAGTGGTTTCTATGGAAGATGGAAAGTTAACGGATGCATTAAGGGCTTCGATGGCTATACCTTCTGTTTTTTCTCCATATAAGTATCAAGGCAAATGGATAGTAGATGGCGGATTAATGAGGAACTTTCCTGTTATTGAAAATTATAATATGGGATCCGATATAGTTCTGGGTTCCTATGTGGGAAGAGAGAAAGCCGACATTACTGAGTTAGATGATCTGATAGATATTCTATCTGAATCGGCATTTATGATGAGTATGCAGGATTCTAAAATGCAAAAAGATAAAACTGATATACTGTTTTGTGCGAATGTGAAAGAAGAGGGGGTATTTGATTTTAATGCGTATAAGAACCTGATAGCAGAGGGGTATAGATCTGCTAAAGACCATCATGGTCAGCTCATGGAATTGTTAGGTATTCTAAATAAGTTTCCGAGTGAGCAAGAAATAGAACCACTAGAAATCCCTAAGTACCTCTATATAGATAGTATCAAGACAAGTAATCTACCGATTGCGGATCAAAAATTTGTGATTGATAAATTTGGTTTTGAATCCCGATCACATATGACTTATAGGATGATCGAAGAAGGAATATCTAGAGTTAGTTCAACGCTAAATTTTGAATCGATTAAATATGAGATAATTGAAAATGGTGAAAAAAACATACTCCTAATTCAAGCTAAGCCTAGACAATATCGTAAGCTTGGGATTAATGTGAATCATTTTTCCAATACAAATTCTTCATTAATTCTGTCAGGAGAAGCCAGGAATCTATTTTTTCGTTTATCTAATTTGCGAGCGACAATAAGATTATCCGATAACCCAGGAGCAGCTGGCGAATATTATCTCAGAGGAGGAATAACCAGTAAGAACTGGCTAGTAGGCATAAGAGCAAGCGTTGAGAAGACGGGGCTGAAGTTTTTTTCTAGAGAATTACAGAAAAAAACTGGAATCCAATGGGAAGGACACATCATACCATATATCGCCTATGAATTTAGTAATAGTTTTATATTGACTGGGTCTGTAAATTTTAGAAGGTTTGATTTTTTAAATCAGATTAGGCTAGCGCTAGATCTGAGACAAATAGTAAATCGGAGCACTAGATTTGGAGTAGAGCTTAATTACGATAACCGCGATGACAGGGTGTTGCCAAGAAATGGCTCTAATTATTTCTTTAGTTTTGGTTATGGTACATCTGCAGATGATAATATCAAATATACTACTCAGAGTGCCTCGGAAGTTCTTAGTTTCCCAGTATCGAAAAATTATTTTGATGTCGAAGTTTACGCTTCCAAAACACTCCCTTTAAGATCTAAATTATGGTGGACAACTACTTTTGATGGTTATTTTAAATCGAATGCATCATTACTCGATGGGTACAAAATTGGTGGAACGAGTGTGAGGACTAACCTAAGTCTTCCATTTATGGGATATGTCAATACTGAACTTATGAGTAATACACATATATACGCAAGATCTGATCTTCGGATAGCTATCTTTGAGCAAGTTTCTATTGCAATGGTCTATAATGCTATTTACAGTTCCAATCGAGCATTCGAATATTCTGATTCAGATCACGAGACTTCATATTTTGCATATGGAGCAGGAATAGAGATAGGTATAAAGTCACCCTTAGGACCAATTTTATTTGATTTAGGGTTTAACAGCGAAGCTCAGCGTGTCAAGGGAGAAGTTAGTGTTGGTTGGAGACACTTTCTATAGCTTATAAGCCCAAGGGGCCTACAATGTAGAGCATTGTTTTTACTCACTGTCTTTATATTACATGATTTATTTTAGTTTTAATAACTGCACTGGCTTCAAGTGTTCTATGTATAGGACATCTATCAGCAATTTCCATCAATCGATCTACTTGAGTCTGATCTAGGTTTCCTTTGATTTCTATCTCTCTATCAAATGATTCTAGTCTTCTGTCTTTCTCATCACAATGTTCGCAATCATCTCTATAACTTCGATCAAAAGAAAGATGAACTTTTACTTCTTGAAGGTCCCATTTTTTTCTTCGGGCATACATTTGTAAGGTCATAGCTGTGCATGCTCCGAGAGAAGCATTCAGTAACTCATAAGGAGATGGTCCGAAGTCTGCACCACCTAGGTCTTCAGATTCATCGGCAATAATACCGTGCCTGCCAGCCATTATATCAGTAGTGAATCCGTTATCTCCCAGCTGTGCCACTACTTGTTTATGGGTTTGAAGTTTTGGTTTTGTAGGCAGTTCTACATATCGTTTCGCCCAAGTAGCTATCATATTTCCAACATAATATGCATCATTTTTATTTGTGAGCATATGATCAGCATCGTTTAGGGTAACGAAACTTTTAGGGTGCATTGCTGCTCGATATATTTTTGCGGCGTTTTCTATTTCTACTACTCTGTCTTGTGGAGAGTGCAATACTAGGATTGCCTTATTAAGATTTTTTACAATCTCATACATATCCTTACCTCTTAGATCATCAAGGAATTGCTTCTTGATTGTAAAAACCTGTCCTCCGATATTTACTTTCGCTAGACCAGAACGTTCGATATCTTCTAACTTACTTTCTAGTAGATGCGTTACATGTTCTGGTTCAGAAGGCGCACCGACTGTAGCTACTGCCTGTATATTATCTAGTTTTGAAGCTGCAAATACGGAAGCTGCGCCTCCAAGACTGTGGCCGATCATTATTTTGGGAGCTTCATAGTTTTCCTCCAAATATTTACTAGCGGCAAGTAGATCTTCAACATTACTACTGAAATTAGTGTCGCTAAAATCTCCTTCGCTGTCACCTAATCCTGTAAAGTCAAATCTAAGAACGGCTATTCCGTTTAATGTAAGTGCTCGACTAATATGCCGTGTTGCCGATAGATTTTTACTGCCAGTAAATACATGCGCAAAGACAGCATAAGCATCAGGAGTCTTTGTCAGAGGCATTTCTAATCTAGCGGATAGCTTGTAACCATTAGCATTTACGAATTCTACTTTCTTTGATGGCATGTCATAGTATTTTTGATTTGCACAAAATAGGAAAGTATTGGACTAACTAAGGTTGTTTTTATTTGATTTTTTATTGTCGAAAGATATTATTGTGTGATATAGATCGTGTTAAATAAATCATGTACTGTAAAATGAATAATTACCTTAAGGCCAATCATTTGTTTTTCCTATCCCCACATATTTGAATATATCCTCTCAAGTGTTATTTTTGCATACCTAATGGTTACTGTCAAAGATGTTTTGTCTACGAATCATTCATAAATCAACTCGAAAATGAAAAATACCTTATTCTTTTTACTTGCGTCATTTCTATTATTCTCATGTAAGCAAGATGCTGCAAAAACCATTACTACTGGGTTCTCTGCGGAATATACAGCTGCATTAGATAAGTTAAATGCGACACCAGACAAAACAACTGCAAACAACTATTTAAAAGAACTTAGAAGCGAGCTTGCGACTTCGGTTGATAAAAAAAATACGAAAGAACTACTTATAAAAGGCCTTACCGTTTCAGAGACGCACAAAATGGGAGCAACTGCAATTGGATTTTTGATGCCTTTGCTGAAAGAATACCCAGCTTCTCCTAAAAAGGAAGAATACATGGCAAAACTCGCTTCAGCACTATCTGATATTGGTAAAAAAATACCTGGTGACGTTTTGATAGATTCTTATATGAGTCAGTATCCAAATGGACAGTACAAGGAATTATTAAATGGAAAGCAAAATGATAAATTTGAAAACATTGATACTTTCATAGTTAGGTTGGCAGAACAGATTTTTGTAAATCCTGATAAATTTGGTATCAATAGACTGAATGCTCAAAAGTATGTTGATGCTTGTGAAGCGTATGCACTTGGGAATAGTGATAGTGGAATGGCACCAGAATATTTATACAGAGCAGCTGAAATGGCTCGTACATTGAAGACATATCCCAAGGCATTAAGTATATACGATTGGATCGAAGACAAATATCCTAACTACGAGAAAGCTGCAACAACAATGTTTCTTAAAGGGTTTATGCTAGAGAATGAGCTAAACGATAAAGAGTCAGCTAGAAAAGTTTATCAATCATTCGTAACCAAATTTCCTAAGAGTGACCTGCAAGATGATGTTCAGTTCTTATTGGATAATATCGATAAGACTGATGAAGAAATCATGAAATTGATCGAGAAGAAGTAAAACTTTAATTGATAATTGATAATAGATAATTTGCTGTTGGGGACTCGATATTTATAGAAATACTTTATTGCTTATCGAAAGGGATCTAATGAAGGCACTTTTATCTATTCCCGATTGGATGTTATGTTTGTCAAAGTAATAGAGTAAGTTCTCAGTAGGCATATTTCCTGTTAGGTCATCTTTTGCCATTGGACATCCTCCGTATCCACTTATTGTAGCATCGAATCTTCTACATCCACTATCATAAGCGGCTATGATTTTATCTTCCCAGGCATCAGGTCTTGTATGCAGATGGGCTCCGAATTCTACATTAGGATAGGGTGGGATTAGATTAGAAAATAGGTATGAGATAGAACCTGGATTCGCAACGCCTATTGTATCAGAAAGAGCCATTATTTTTATTCCGATTTCTGCAAGTTTATCAACCCATTTTTGACATATTTCTACATTCCATTCATCGCCATATGGATTGCCAAATCCCATGCTGATATAGATTACAAGTTCCTTGTTCGTTTTTCCACACAAGTCTTGTATTTGCATCACTCTTTCGAGAGATTCTTCAATTGTAGCATTTGTATTTCTTAATTGGAATGTTTCTGATATTGAAAAAGGATAGCCTAGAAAACCTATTTCAGAAAATTGAGAAGCATCATTGGCGCCTCTCATATTAGCAACAATGGCTAATAATTTTGATTTAGTATTGTCAAGATCAAGCTTAGATAATACCTCTGCTGTATCTTTCATCTGTGGAATAGCCTTCGGGGAGACAAAACTCCCAAAATCAATGGTGTCAAAACCAACTTGCAAAAGACTGTTGATGTATTCAACTTTTAGGTCAGTATCAATGAAATCATGAATTCCCTGCATAGCATCTCTAGGGCATTCAATCAATTTGAGCGTTTGTGTTGACATTTTTTGGTTAGAATTTGATGCAAAATAAGCCTTTCTTATTATCTAGACAACTAATCCAACAGAAGGTATATAATATGATGTTGATATGACAAGTGCAGCGGATAAGAATTTAGTATCATCAAACTTTAATTGTAAATTTGCAACAACAAAGAATATGCACTTATGAATAAAGGATATATAACAATTGTAGGTTATTTATTATTTCTTGCTGGAATCTTATCCATAATATTGAGTATGGTAGGTTTACAACTCACTTTTTTAAGTTGGATTTCTTCATTTGGTGCAGGAGCTAGTATTATCATTAAATTGGTTTTGCTCTTTAGCGGTCTGATTATCATGTATATTTCGAAGATGCCTCCTGAAGATGAAGATTTAGAAGTTAACCTCTAATTTTATCGAGGAGAAGGCTGAGCGTATTAGCCTCCTCATCATTAATATTCATTTTCTTGTAAAATTTGACGATCTTAATATCGATTTCACTAATGATTTTTTCTCCTTCTTCTGTTAGAAATATTTCAACTTTACGCCTGTTTGTTTTAGAAGTTTTTCTTTCTAAATAGCCGCTTTTTACCAGTTTGTCAACAAGTCTTGTTAGGTCCCGGCCTTTATCAAGCATAACATCGATAATTTGTCCAGGTGACGTAGGTTCTCCTTTTTTTCCTTTTACTATCCTAAGAACATTATAGTGCTGTTGGAGAATTCCATGTTCTTTAAACAGGTATGCAGTATTTTCTCTCAACCAATTTGCAGTAAATAATATATTTAGGAATCCCTTTTGCTGCAAGCTTTGAAATTTATTCTGCTGTAGTACTTCTTCTATAGTTCCCATGGAATATGCGTTAGAGTCACAATAAAGTTCTTACTTTTGACTTTACAGAAGGTATTAATAAATTTTATTGCTCAAACTATGACTTTAACATATTCTATAAGTAAAACGCTGAAAAACATTCTACCAAAGGTCAGATTGGGTATTGTTACTTGCAAAGTGACGGTTATGGATTCTTCAGTTGAACTGTTGTCTAAGATCACTAATATAGAAGCTGAATTCATCCATAAACTTTCTACAACGGTAGAGTCAGAATTGGAAGTTATAGCTGAGACTAGACAAGCTTATAGAGTTTGTGGCAAAAAACCGACTAGATATCGACCATCAGCAGAAGCTTTATTGAGAAGATTAAGATTAGGAAAAGGTCTGTACAAAATAAACAACGTTGTAGATTCTATTAATTTGCTTTCCATGAGTTCTCAGTTTTCGATTGGAGGGTTTGATATGACAAAAATAGAGGGAGATGTTATGCTTGATATTGGAGATGCCAATGTTTATAATGCAATAGGCAGAGGACCTCTCAATATTGAATTTATGCCAGGTGTAAAGGATTCAATTGGTTTTTTCGGGACACCAACAAGTGATTCAGAAAGAACCATGGTAACTCCTGATATAACTAGATTAGTACTCGTTTATTATGACTTCTTTGGAAATGATAGCTTAGTAGATGCACTTAATTCTGCAAAAGAAACACTTAATCTATATTGCAAGGCGAGTGATGTATCGATAGAAATTATTGAATAACGGTACTAGCTATCATATCTCAGTTGATTTGCATAGTATTCATAGCTAGCAATGACAATAGGGCTACTGTATGAATCTGGACTACTTACTAATCTGCAGTAATCTTCGATAATAGCACCTTGCTGTTCGAAGTTGAAATCGATAAATTTATGTTGACTTATCATTCCAGAGTATAATTTTTCCAATCCTCCATAATCGTATTTCATTTTGGAGCTTTGCGCTTTAAGAGCTCTATAAATATACATTGATCCAAACCTTTGGAATTGCCAAATGTGAACCATTTCATGTATGAATATTGGCCTTGATATTTGCTGTCTATAGTTGATCGTATTTAGCGTTACATAAGCGTGTGCTTTCCGCTCTATGCGCATAGACATTTGAGAATTAATCCGAACAAATTCCAAATTTATAGATTCACCAAAGTACCGTTGAACTAATGTTTTCTCCGCTGTAGTAAGGAATCTATAGTCTGTTTTAATAATTGAAACGATGATTTCATATATTTCTGGAATAAAGACCAAATCAAAGGCGTAGAATGCCAAATCATAAAACCATTCAATAAAACCCTCAGATTTCATCTTGTAGACTGACTCCTGGAAAGTCAAGTGATAGACAAGCCTGCGGAGCCTCAAAAAATATGAGAATCGTAAATAGGTAATTGACCGCTTTATAAATTTTGATCGAGTATTATTATCACTCAAATCTTAGTGTCTTTATTGGACTTATGTTCGTAACCAAGTACGTTGGCAATATCAAAAATACAATCGTAAATATGAAGCAGAATATATTGATTAATATAATAGACTTCCATTCGAAAAGTATCGGTGCATAAGACAGGTAATAGCTCGATTCATCTAATGTGATAAAATGAGTAGTATATTGTAAGTATCCGATTCCTAAGCCAAGCAGATTGCCAACTATAATACCTGAAAATATAATGTACCCGGCATTGTAAAGGAATATTTTTCTAATCTGCCAATTGGAACTTCCTAGTGCTTTTAGGAGGCCAATCATATGTGTTCGTTCTAAAATTAAGATTAATAATGCAGTAATCATGTTGATAACAGCCACAATAATCATTAGATATAATAGTAGGTTTTCATTTATATCCTGAAGTTTCAACCATTCGAATATAGAAGGGAATTTATTATTTATGGTTTCAGTATATATTCTACTAGGCACCACTTGTTCGTATAGGTACTCGTTGATTATATCCAGATCTTCTATTTCCTCCAGAAATACTTCAATTCCTGATACCTCATCTTCATCCCATTGCAGCATTTCTTGAGCTTTTCGCATATCTATTATTGCAAATTGCTTATCATATTCTTCGAGACCAGTATTGTAGATGCCTTTAACAACAAATGCTCGATTTAGCGCTTCTTTATTTTTTAACGTAGTGATTTTTATTCTTTGGCCAAGTTTGAGCTGCAGTTGATTTGCTGTCACACTAGATACTATGATACCATTATCTACTTTGTCTGAATAGTCTAGAGGTGTGCCCTCTACAATGAAATTTGGAAGGTATTCCCAATCAAATTTATCATCAACTCCTTTTATTTGGACTGCACCAAATTCTTTTTTAGTCTTTATAATACCTGCCGTATTCACAAACGGTTGCAGATGTTTTACCCCACCACTAGTCCTTGTAGTTTTATATCTACCAGCTAGTTCATATCCCAATACTTTGACTGGAGTTTGATATTCTAACCATTCTATATCCTCAATTTCTGGAATGTATTCGGCTGATTTTGATATTGGAATTTGTTCAAACGATCTATTTACATTCACATCTGTAATGTGTATATGCCCCCAGAATCCAAATACTTTCGATGAAATTTCATTTTTGAAACCATTAATTATCATAGTCGTCAAGATCATAATAGATAGACTAAGTGCTATAGCAGCAATAGCTATTCTTACGATAACCTTAGTAAAGGATCGAGATCTAGAAAAAGCAATACGTTTGGCTACGAAATGCGGTAAATTCATACACAATGATAATGAAAGTTTGCTTACTTGACGAGTAGATGGATAGATTAGCAGTATTTTAAGATTGCGGTATTTATTTTTTTATTTTTTAGTCATTTAAGAATAAAGGATTGGTTTTGTATGTTAAATTTCGAAGACAGAATCGAATAATTAATATACTTTTGTTTTCGAAATTAAAAACATAAATTCTTCGATGCTTGCGTCGGGGTTATAAAAAGGATGTTTTTGCATGAAAACGCCTTATCACAAAAAAGATCCAATTTCCGACCTTAATGTTGGAGAAACTTTGGCGGATGCGCTTGCCGCTTGCGGTGGCGCAGTTAAAATTTAGGATCTTTTTTATTCACTAAATATACAGATAACACAATGGATTATTCCAAACTGAGTAAAATAGAAACTTTCATATTTGATGTAGATGGTGTGTTTACGAACTGTCGCATGCTTATAACGGAAGCTGGAGAGTTCCTTAGGACTATGAATGTCAGAGATGGAGCAGCGATGAAAATGGCCCTTAAAGCCGGTTATAGAGTGTGTATCATTACAAAAGGTAGTTCTTTAGGGGTCAAGGACAGGTTAATTTTTCTAGGAGCTCATCCAGTATACGATAATGTATCGGATAAGCGCATTGCGTTAAAAGATTTGGAGGCCAATCACAATATCTCTCTCATGAATAGTTTATATATGGGAGATGATTTAGCGGACTTAGTAGTCTTTGATAAAGTATTACTAGCGACTTGTCCTAGAGATGCTGCACCAGAGGTTATAAAAAAGGCTGAATTTATTTCACCAAAGGACGGCGGTGATGGATGTGTTCGAGATATTATCGAGCGGGTGATGAGAACACAAGGTAAATGGGGACACTCCGATTAAGACTTTATCGTTAATTGTATTAGTATAGATAATTTGGAAAATAAGATGACGGATATTAAAATCGAAAGTAAATCTTCATGGTATTTAAAATGCTTGGCGTCATTTATTTTGACTTTCGCTGCATTTTTTGTTCAGTATCCCCAGCATGTTATAGATTCTAATACTCAGACTTTTCATTCTCATGGTGATTTATTAGTCACGCATGCAGATCTTATGTATCACGTTAAGTATGATACTGATGGCACTTTCAATGGGATGAACTATCCAGAAGGTGATTATATTTTCATGACTGATGCCAATGGATCATTTGCCACAGTTTTTAGATGGATCAATAATAATATATACAATATCGAAGGTATTCTTCCTGGATTGACAATGGGGATTATCTATCTGTTTTTAGGTTTTTGTGGGATGTTCTTATTTATCATTATGCGAACGATGGATGTCTCATCCTGGCTGGCCTTAATGTTAGCACCATTCATTACTTTATTGTCACCACAGATGGCACGGTTTGTATGCCATCTAAGTTTGTCTTTCCCTTTTGTTATTCCGATGATAATGCTTTGGACATTAAGGAAATATAAGGTGCCTAAAATAGAACTTTGGGATCTGATTTTCTTTTTTGTAACGTTTTTCTTTTTCATGAATAATGCTTACATCGGCTTTATCATGTGCATGTTCGCGGGGGTTATAGGATTTGTATTGTTTATGAAGGGGATCAAGACAGGCGAACATAGGACTGCTTCTCTCATCATGATGATTGCACCTGTTGTTATTACAGTTGCGGTCTATATCATATTGAAAATTACAGATCCGTATAACGACAGGCTCGAGGAACAGTGGGGTTTTTTCCACTATAATACTCATCTTCATAGTTTCTTTTTTCCTAGATATTCTTTATTGGCCGGATTTATGGGTAAGAATATCTCCAATGATTTTAGATCGATAGAGTGGGGTAATAATCTTGGATTGATTCCTATAGGATTGGTTGGATCATATATTTCTTATGAATTCTTAAGGTTGGTGAAATACAAAACTTGGCAGCCTTTATTGCCAAAGAATACGATGATGAATGTATTTCTCATCGCATCCTTCTTGATGGTTTTATTCGCAGCAAATACCAATGTTTTCTCTATTAAAGAGATGATAGAGTCCTACATTGACATTCTATTGATGTTTAAATCAACGGGAAGATTTTCATGGCCATTCTATTTTGTTTTTGGTGTGTTTTCAGTTAGGATTCTTCAAGCATGGGTTAACAAACTTAATTTCATAAGCAAGAAGTCTAAATGGTTCTTAATCATTCCTCTTCTACTATTTTATGGATATGAGGTCAATTACTATCTAGGTCAAATTTTCAGCGAGTTAGACGCTGATAATTATTTAACAGCACCACATTCAGATGTGACGCTAAAAATATACGAAGAGGCAGGTATAAATCAAGAGAATTATCAAGCTATGGTTGCTGTTCCACTTTTGGTTGGATGGAATGAGAAGATACTAATGAAAGTACATAACAGAACAGAAAAAGGAGCAATGTCTATCATGGCTCTTACTGGGATCCCTATGATAAATGGAAGGTTGAGTCGGAACTCTACTTCTAAGACAATCCTTGCAACTCAAATGTCGTCACATCCACTTATCAAGAAAGAAGCCTTAGAACTTCTACCTAATGATAAACCTATCTTGATAATACATGGAATAGGAGGTTATCATTGGCTTTCATTTGGAGAGCAATCTCTTATAAATAATGCTGAAGAGGTATTCAGAACTGAAAAATATATTGGGTATAAAACATCCAAAGTAAAGCTTCAGGAACTCTATGATGACAATGTGAACTATGCGCACAATTATATAGCTGAACGAGATTCAATTCCTTATAATTTCATTGCAAGGTATGGATATGATGATCAGAAAACAGAGAAATCACTATTTGGTGGAGGTGCGCTTCAATTGGATGAAAAGGATTATCCTATCCTTGATATTGAACGGGATTTTGAGAAAGATTCTACAACATTGAAATTATCAGTATGGACTGATATAACATACAAAAAGTATGGAATGCCAGAGTATCATGTGCAAGTCTCCGACGAGGATTCGGTGATATATAAATCTATATTCATTTCTAGAGAGTTTAAGGATGTTTATAGTGATTGGATAAGATCTTCTCACAAGTTCACTGTGCCTAGTGGTAAGATTAAAATCAAAGTAGTAGCCAAGAATAATCAGCCATATTGGATTGATGAACTACAACTAATCGATAATGCAAATGGTGCTTCTATTATGAAGTTAGAAGACGGTACCGTGCTTCTTGATAATTATAAGGTAGGTCAGTAGCGTGGGTTCCGAATCTTGAATGGGAGCGGATCTAGATTTATATGGACAAACGACAAGGAGAAATAGAATAATATAAAGTGCAATAGGTATTAAATGTCGATGCTTACAATGGATAGATGCCGATATTTTACGTCACAGCCGCTTCTTCAATGCATGGGATATAGTAATTCTTTATATAGCAAAAAAGCAAATTAAACTAGATACCAGAATGGTGAAAATATTCAACAGTATAAAAAGACACTTTGCAATAAATCAGATGGCTGATTTTTTCGAAAAAGTTGAACGAAATCCTGTTTTGAGGACTCCAAAAGAAATTGGACTTGATTTTGAAGCCATTAGCTTTAAATCTCTTGATGAGCTTAATTTGAAAGCTTGGTACCTTCCAAGCGAGAAAAGTAATAAAGTTGTTATTTTTAACCACTTTATGCTAGGTAATAGAGCAGGAGCGGTTCCGCATAAAAATTGGGGAAATATAGGTGTTGATTTTATGCCTATATACAAACATCTTGTAGATTCGGGCTACAATGTTTTTACTTATGATTTAAGAAATCATGGCGAATCTGATCTTTACAAAGGAGGCAAATTAGGTTTAACTCATATTGAGTATCAAGACTCTGTAGCATCGGTGCGGTATGTTAAAGATAGATTTCCTCAAATGGATTATTACCTCTTCAGTCAATGCTATGGAGGCGTTTCTACGATGAGAGCAATGGAAAAACATCCTGAAGATTTTGAAGATATAAAAGCGTTTATAAATCTTCAACCATTGTCAGCAGACGCGTTTGTAACTGGTGTAACTACTAAGTTTAACTTAGCCCATGAAAACAATATCAATAAGTTCTCTGAACGCTTAAAAAAGAAAACGGGATACACTGTTGATGAATGTAAAACACCTGATATTGCAGATGCTGTTAAAATACCAACTCTATTAGTCCAAGTGCACAAAGATTTTAGAACTACAGAAAAGGATATTCAGGATGTATACGATAATCTTGGAACAGAAGATAAAGAATTACTTTGGATAGAAGACGTAGAAGAAAGGTTAGAAGGCTATAACTATTTCGCTCGGAAACCAGAAAAAATGATTGATTGGTTTGATAAGCACTAAAGTGGAGTTTCTCCTGTGTTTTGACTGTAACAAGATTTTTGATGATATTAATATAATTATGTGAGGCTGTTAGTCCTTTATGGACCTAATCCCAATCCAACTAATTAATATAAGTTGACTAAAGGATTAATCAGAACCTTTGCGAATCTAAAATTATGAGTGGCAGCATCTTACTGGCCAAGAATAACCAACGATTGTATATATAAGTTACAATTAATTGAAAATACAAATGGTGCTTTTCAATAAAAGTTGACCGCTATTATTTGTCTTACCTTTAAATTAAATCCAAGCACATAATAAATAAGTAAATATTAAATGTTAGCTTTCGTTTAATTACATTTTTACATCACAATAGATACGAACCAATTTTATCCATTTATAACCAGATAATAAAATTTTATATACGGCCATTTTTAATGACGGTGGTGTTTAATTGATTGTTATTTAGGTCGTTTTAATAAGTTCTAATTGAGATTTTTTGTGATTCTGAAATCCTGTGATCTTTATAAACCAAATTGGTGCAGCGGCATTAAAAACGAAATAATTAATACTTTAATAAACAACTTATGAAACAAAGAATTTACGTGCAATTTATTTTTTCACTGCTTGTAATCACTGGTATATGTGGACAAAATACATGTTTGTCAGGTGTCCATTTTATTCAGAATCAAAATGATGTTGATGCCATCATATTGAATTATCCCAATTGTGAAATTATAGAAGGTGATATATTTATCTGGGGAGATGAATCAGGAGAAAACATTACTAATTTAGATGGTTTTTTAAACATTAAAGAAATTCGCGGATTTCTACAACTAAGGAGTAATCCAGAAATCAATGATCTATATGGGCTTTCAAATATTGAAAACATTGGGGGGCGTTTGTACATACAGGGTAACGATCAACTTACTAATTTGGAAGGACTAAATAATGTTAAAAATATAGGAAGTATTGTTTTTATTGGACAGAATGATGTGCTAGAGACACTAGCTGGTCTGGATGCGGTAGAGTCTATCAATGGTAGATTAATTATTAGAAATAATGATTTATTGACTGATATTTCTTCTTTGAAAAACATAGATCCAAATTCCATTCAATCAGAAGTGGCTAATGATGATGATCTTACAATTATAAATAATATGAGCTTGTCAGAATGTTCTGTAGAAAACCTATGTGCATTCTTTGGTATACAGGGTAGAACTAATAAAATAAACAATAACAATTTAGGGTGTCTTAATGAAGAGGAGATTAAAAACGGCTGTTTATCAAGTAGTGAGTATTTAAATGTTGGAAAGGTGAGCATTTTTCCGAACCCAAGCTATACTCATTTGATGGTTAGTGCAGATAATCAATTTGATCATGTTTCTATTCTTAACACATATGGAATGACCGTAAAGGAAGTAATAAATACGAATCAAGACCAGCAATTAAATATTGATGTCTCTGATCTGAATTCTGGAATTTACTTTGTATTGGTTTCATCGGGAAACTCTAAGATATGGAAGAAAATGGTTAAGAAATAGTGCAATTTCAATTAACTAAAATAAAATTTGTTCACTAAAGATGTTATATGAAAAGTGAAGATTCGCATTTTAATAGCTTGTACTGTTTTGTATAGATAGATTGACAACAGAGTTTTCTTACCAAATTGTAAATAGACATGATGTTCATTTTATAGTAGCTTAGATTACACTTAATCTTATATTTCTGATCATGACATTTTTTTCAACTCTAATGAGATACTTCATAATGGACCTGAAAGAAAAATATTCAAATGGATCATTTCTGACCTTATATAATCTTTTATACATTGCTGTATTATAAATATAGAGCAGTCTGTTTTTTTAATTTGTAAAATCCTCACTGACAGTTCTATGTATTACTATCGGTGAACAGATCGAATGTGTGTTTACGAATTGTAAATAATTTAATGATATGTCATTTATTATTTCATGAAATTCGTAAAATTAGTTTTATCGTTCATTTATTTATTCATTATTGTGCATTTTCTGGCTATACATTTGGATTATCAATAAAATAATTAAAAAGGCCATTTGGCTTTATCATTATTAACTGAATTTGAGAATAGAGATTTAGAATCTTTATTTGAAAGTTTAAAATTCGATAATTATGAAAAATGTAATTCTTTTTCCAGGTACAGATGCAGTAGAAAATCCATTAATAAGAGCTCAAGCGATGTCGATTGCAGGAGTGAAAGAAAGAGTGGAAGAAACACAGCTTATCATCAAGAAATTATTTGGTGAAGAGATTGATCTAATTTCTTATATGAAAGCTCCAAATGATTTGAGTGTCGAAGGGTTTAGAAAATTAGTTTTCTGTTCGTTGGCAACACAAGTAGCTATCTACGATAATTATGTAGCATTAAATGGAAAGCCTGATTGTGTCATGGGTCTATCTCTAGGGGATGTGCCTAGATCTGTAGTTTCGGGATTAGTATCTTTTGAAGAGGGGGTTAGGAATCTTTATCTATTCACAAGTATGCATGCACTTGCTGGCAAAGGTCTATGTGTTCATGTGAAACTCGGAAATACGTTTGCAACAAGTGTAGATTTATTACAATTGGATAAATATGGAATTCATAAGAGTGTGATTCAGAATGAAAAATTTGGACTACTTGCGGGAGAAGAAGGTAAAATGAAAAGATGGATTTCGGAAGTGGCTATTAAAAACGATTTGACATTCAGATTGATGTATCCATTTCCTCTACATACAGAATTAATGGCCCCTGTAGCTGAGAAGTTACGACCATTCGTAATCAAAGCTTGCGATATTCAATGTATGCATACGAATATGTTTTCAACGGTTTATGGTAAGCTATTGAAAGAAAACAAAGATATTATTAATGATTGTACATTAAATATTGCCGCGGCTCTTGATTTTCCCAAAGCAATAGATAATGTAATTGCACATTATGGTGAGGATGTAAGGTTTGTGAATGTTGGCCCCTCTAATTCATTAGTGAAATTCTTAAATCAAATGGATCTTCCTTCAGAAACCATTATCACAGATTGGTTTGAAAAGACATTGATAAACATGGCGGCCTAAAAGGATAACCTTCAGCGACGCCGATATAAGTACTTTTCGGTCATGTCAGTTTTCGCCAAATGTCCATTTCTAATACCAAATTGCGTTTCAATTTACCGCATAAAGATATTGGTAAATGCTGATACATATTGAATGTTGCAGACGAATGTATGCGGCATATTCAATAGTATTCAGTATAACAATACGGAACTAATCGATTCTGCGATTTAGCGATTCTACAGTTTAGCATTGAAGCGATTTGGCATTTTTACAATTCAAAACAATGTTACAAAAAACAGAACATTATGAAGTTGATTAAATATATAAAGTTATCATATCATTCTATAAGATTGATGATGAATCCAGATGGGAATATCAAATCACTTATCTATCTAGGAGACAAAATAACAGAAAGTAAAAGCTCTAAAACTATTGTTAAGAAACTATTCGAAAATCCAGAACTCGCAAGTATGCATATTGAGAAGGAGGGGCTAGACTCTATACGTCTTGATTCAATATCTTCTTATCCGATAGAATCATTGGGCTATATCCTATACAAGTTTTATAAGAATCAAAACCTAGATGTATATCCGATGGGCAGATTCGAGGATTATACACAGAGTAGATATGTAAGTGAAAGAACTCGGAAAAGCCACGATATTCTTCATGTAATACTTGGGTATGGGACAGATTTAATAGGAGAAGCCAAGGTGAATGCCTATGTGCTCAACCAATCAAGAATGCCTATTCCATTTTTGATTTTGATTGGTATTGGTTTGAAGTACCTTCTTAAACATCCGCTTCAGTTCCATGAATTGATAAATGAAATAGAAGAAGGATGGAAGATGGGATATAAAACAGATCTCTTTCTTACACAAGATTGGGAAACAATGATGAGATTGCCTTTAGATGAAGTAAGGCATCAATTTATCAATAGGGTAATGGTTGTCAGTGGGAATGGTTATTCTTCTTCAAAACAGGTTGCTTAATAATATGGTTTAAAGCCAATGTCGCTGCTTCTTGTTAGAAGCCGAAAAGAAGACTTTGCCAAGGCAAAACAGAATTAAAAACAATATCCTCACACTTTACGTTTTGTGAGGATATTGTTATTTAATTTACACTATAACTATAAGTGATACTCTATAGAAGCATTACTATCTAGAGATAAAGAATCAGCGTAACACTGTAATGTCACCTTTCTTAATTATTATCTTTTCTCCAATCAGCAGTTCAGCATAGTACACAAATACACCTTGCTCAACATATGTATTATTGTATTTGCCATCCCATCCTAGTAAAGGATTATTAGTCTCGATATTTTCATTAATAAACATCATATTTCCCCATCTGTCAAATACTTGGATCTTATTGATCGTCGCATCTACGGTTGAATAAATAGTAAAGTTACTATTTCCTGTGCCCTGGCTGTTTGGCTTGAAGATATTAGGTGCAGTGACTACAATCTCTTCATTTGATCGAACTATAATCATAGCTTCAGCGTAGCATCCATTTATATCAGTAATGCCGACGGTGTATACTATATCACCAATACCTCCAGTAACTTCTGTTGTAAGACATGTAGAACATGATAAATTCGTATCAGGCGACCAAACAATTGATTCTATTTCTGAATCAGGAAGGTTGACACTCGCTACCAATTGAGTTGTCTGACCTTGGACGACGGTCACCTCTGGCCATAAATTCACAGCAAATGGTTCTTGAAGATCGACAACGATTTGATCATTGAATTCGCATCCATTATCATCTACTATAAGAAGATTGTAGGTTCCTGCCATTAAGTTTTCTACCGTATTATCTGTAATTTCATTGTCATCAATGAAGTATGTATACGGCCCCGTACCACCTTGTACAGCCGTAATCGTTATCTCTCCATTATTACTCTCTTCGCAAGATTCATCTTCTATCGCATAGGTCGAACTTTCTATTTGTTCTGGCAATGAGATTTCGATAGAATCTATCGTTTCGCAATTGTTTGCTGGATTTATCACAGAAACAGTATAGAGTCCTTCTTCACTCACAGTAATTTCTGGGGTGTTTCCTCCACTAATGATATTTCCATTTGCGGTCTGCCAATTGATAGTAAACATTGTAGGATCTATTACTGTAGTCAATGAAACCGCTATATCATCTTCATCACAATTGATTATCGCTTCCTCATCCAATACTACTTCCGGAAGATCGATATTCGATGTCACAACCATCGTATCAAAGTTGATACAGTTGTTATCCTCATCAACGAGTTGAAGATAATATGTGCCACCTTGAGTAACATCTAAGTTGTTGATACCTGTAGCGATAACCATACTATCGACATCCAACCATGTATAAGTTATCGATGTACCCGTTTGCGAACTAGAACCATCAAGGTTTATAGATCCATTATCACAATCTAATATTTCTGCTGGTTGTATAAATGGAATAGGGTATTGAATCTGATTTTCTATGACAAGTTCTGCCATGCCTTTACATCCGGTAATTAAATGTGTAGCTTCTAAGCGGAATGTTCCTGCATCTACAATAGTAAGTGATGTTGAGGCTCCTGTAATCAATACACTTCCAACAAACCATTTATATTCCACATTAGGTTCTTCAACTACTTGCAGCGTGATTTCATCCACTTGACAGTCCAATATGAAACTAGGATCCGCATTAATTTGAGGCATTAAATCATCTGTTTCATCTAATACCTCGACCAATGAAGGTGGAGATGTACAATCAGAATCAATATCGTAGACTACAAAGAAATAATTCCCAGCGGAACCAACTGTAATCGATAAGTCTGTCGATATTTCCGCCATGGTATTGTCTAACCATTGATATGTGAAGTTTCCACTGCCACCCGTTACTGTTCCAGTAAGTGTAACAGAATCCACCAGACATGTCAGCGATTGATTGTCTCCAGCAAATACAGCTGGAACTTCATTAGATACATCTACTTCAAGACTATCAATACGTATACAGTTGTCACCAAAATCGGCAGTGTAATAATATATGCCTGGTATAGTCACAGTAACCTCATTCCCGTTAAATGTAAAATTTCCTGGTCCTGTCCATATTCCTGTTGTAGGTGAAGATGGTACTCCAATAAGGTCCGCCTGAGTGATAACGCAATCTAGCGTAACATCAAATCCAGCTTCTACAGATTCATTACAATTAGAACAAGCAGACGGCGGCGATATCGTTAGTGTTGTCCCGCATCCAGCGATACCAGTATCATTGATTGTAAACGTAACCGTGCCATCAATAATTAAGTATGGACCTACTGAGATAACATCTCCAGGGTTTCCTGTTTGACCCGTTTCTACGATAGTCCATGTACCACTGCCCCCATTTTGACTTATTACAATTTCGCCTGTCCATGTATCATCCGATGGGTCATCAGCTGTATTTTCATTGTTACATTCTATATTCTGCTCAACGGCAGTGATGTCACATTCTCCACTACAACTAATGAGCTGTGGGCTTATTACTTCTACTATACAAGTGTTATTATCTACATCTATGAATTCTAATGTAGGTGTAGAATCGTCAGCTGATAATATATATTCTGATTCTTCGCCATAGTTGTATGTCCCTACGATTACACCATTGACCCAAAGGTTATACATTGTCGATGCTGGATTTGTAGAAGATACGTTAAATGTGAAAGTATACGTGTCATCTCCTGGAACACCGATAGTACCACCATTATTACATTGGATGTTATCACTGTCCAGAATCAAATTCGTAACAATTACCTCTGCACTGTCTGTTAATATACAGCCTTGACCAAAGTCTACTGTAAAGTAATACATGCCCGCTTCAGTCACGATTACTTCATTCATGTTTTCTTCGAATCCACCTGGTCCCGTCCAAGTCCCTATGTCAGTCGTCGTTGGTACACCAGTCAAAGTAGCTTCAGTTATAGTACAATCAATAAATTGATTGTCTCCCGCCTCCACAGTATCATTACAAGCAGAACAAGTTTCTGGAGCTTCAATAACAATCGTTTCTGAACAACTCGATATTCCTGAATCTTGGATGGTTAGAGTTATATCTCCATCTGATATCAAGAATGGACCTACTTGGACAGTCTCTCCATTGTTTCCAGTTTGTGATGTTTCAAGAATAGTCCACGTGCTCCCGCCGCCAATTACATTGATAAATACATCGGCTACGAAGGTATCATCTGTTGGATCTGTTCCCGTGTTTTGATTTTGACATTCAGCAAGCTGCGCCATAATATCAATAGAGCAATCGTCACTACAACTGATCAATTCTGGGCTGATTACTTCTACAATACAAGTATTGTTATCTACATCTATGAATTCTAATGTGGGTGTAGAGTCGTCAGCTGATAATATGTATTCTGAATCCTCGTCATAGTTGTATGTCCCTACAATTACACCATTGACCCAAAGATTATACATTGTAGAAGCCGGGTTTGTAGATGATAAGTTAAATGTGAAAGTATAAGTATCATCTCCAGGTACCCCTAAAGTGCCACCGTTGTTACATTGTATATCATCACTATTTAGAATTAAATTCGTAATAATTACTTCTGCACTGTCTGTTAATATACAGCCTTGGCCAAAGTCTACTGTGAAATAGTACATTCCCGCTTCAGTTACGATTACTACATTCATGTTTTCTTCGAATCCACCAGGTCCTGTCCAAGTCCCAATGTCAGTCGTCGTTGGTACGCCCGTCAAAGTAGCTTCAGTTATGATACAATCAATAAACTGATCGTCTCCGGCTTCTAGAGTGTCTTCGCATGCAGAACAAGATTCTGGAGCTTCAATAACAATCGTTTCAGAACAACTAGATATTCCCGAATCTTGTATCGTTAGAGTTATATCTCCATCCGATATCAAGAAAGGACCTACTTGAACTGTCTCACCATTATTTCCTGTTTGTGATGTTTCAAGGATTGTCCATGTTCCACTTCCACCTACAACATTGATGAAAACATCGGCTACGAAGGTATCGTCTGTGGGATCTGTGCCAGTATTTTGATTCTGACATACAGCCAGCTGTGGGGCTACATTAATAGAACAATCTCCACTACATGATGTAAGCGCTGGACTTGTAAGCTCAACTGTACAAGAATCGTCATTGCTATCAACAAACTCGATCATGTGGATCATTCCATCAGCTGGCAATATATACTGCGATATTTCGCCATAATTAAACGTACCTACATTCACATTGTCTATAAATAAGTCGAAAGTTGTAGCTGTTGAGTTGGTCGCCAAAATGGTGAAAGAAAATAGATAAGTATCATCTCCTGGTACACCAGCTGTCCCTCCACTGTCGCAAATAAAGTTGTCATTGTCAACTGTGATTATACATTCGTTAGAGCAAGGATCCAATGGTCCTATTGTCTGGGAAGCAAAGCATTGATTATCAGCATTGTCTACTATTGAGATTAAGACCGTTTGTCCTTGTGCTGGTATCGTTATGACACCGCCAATTCCATATTGGAAGTTAGCTACGATAGCTGCATCTACTGTGACATTGAATGTATTATTTGCAGAACCATTAATAGCTGAAGCATTGATCGTTATCTCATATACATCATCAGTGGGATCTGCATCTGTACCATTGCCATTACAAAAAATATCTAATTGGTCTATAGTTACAGAACAACTCGTCGAACAAGGCGTCAAATCACCTGTCGCAAATTCAACACTACAGCCTGTAGTTATATCAGTAATTGTAATCACATCAGGGCTGCCCGTTGCAATATCAAAAGATATGTCACCATATGCGAAGTTTCCAAAATCCATTGAGGAAGATTGAATATTTACTTCATTAGTGGCTCCTAAATTATTATTCACATTAAATGAAATCGTATAAAAATCATCTGATGAATCAGTATCTGTTCCATTGCTGTCGCATGTGATTACCAAATTGGTGAAGCCGATCTCTATACCTGGAGTAATCTCAAAATTAATCTCTGTTTTACATCCAATATCCGATAGGGCGTAGAGTGTATAATTACCAACTTCTAGGTCTTCAAAAGAAGTAACAGCATCAAAAGTTATATTATCTAGACTGAATGTAGTCCCAACAGGAATAATATCAGTGATGATTATAGTGCCATCCATACTGTCTTTACAAACTTCATTATTTACATCTAAAGTAAAAGTAGGAAGTGGACTTAATTCCAACATTATTTCCGCTATTTCTTTACAGTTGGTACTATTCGTAACGACCACAAAAATAGATGTCGAGGTAGAAAGCACATATGCATTATCTAACACATTTGTTTCATCTTCAGCATCGAGTAAAGTAGGGTAGTAATCATACGTGAAACTCGCATTTGTATTGATAAGAGGGTTTATGGTTTGTAGGTCAAAAGAAGCACTTCCTGTATCATCTGGACAAACTGGATAAGTGATGCTATTAGCATCTGGTTTCGCATTGATTGTCAATGTCACTAAAGTTCTAATGAGACTTACACATCCATCTGTATCTTCAGCTTCTACATAGAAATTGTAAACTCCTGGTGCTGTTTCTATAGGAGTATAGACTAAACTATTTGCTATTAAAGCAGTTGTACTCGTTTGATCTGGGTACCAGTTGGCAATAAGTCCGGCCTCGACAGTTACTGATAATTCAGGAGTCGGATCATCTTGACAGATAACTTGATCACCGGTTGATATCGGACTCATTATAGTCGGACAATCACAATCTGGAAATGATACAAATTGATCTGATAGACAGAATGCATTTGGATCAATCGCCGATACAATCGTATTTTGACCAGCAGGTATATTGTTGATTATTACATTGTTTGCATCAATAACTGTTACATCTCCTGGGTTTGAGAAGATATTGTTGCCATTTGAGATTACATTAATCGAATATGTCGCTCCACCTGGATCACATTGAATGCTAAATATCTCAAATTCTAATTCGCTAATTACTTCTATCTCTACCTCAACTTCTGCATTTGGACAAGAGTTAGAAGAGAATACAGTATAAGTGAATGTATATATACCAGAGGCCACTCCGCCAAATGTTGCCATATTAGGATTGTCAATGTTTGCTCCTGAACCATCAGTGTCAAACCAAGTTCCGCCTGGCGTAAAACTTCCAGTTAAATAGTCGAATAAGTCATACGACAAGCCTCCTTGCGAACAAACTTGTCCTCCTATTGCAGTTCCCGCAAATGGTGGGGCGTCTACATTTATTGTAAAAGTGGCTTCATCTTCACATCCAGCGGCATTGGCTGCGATTATTGTATAGATGGTTGTTCCTGTTGGCGAAACGTTAGGATTTGTTATTGCACTTCCTCCTGTTTCATATGTGATCGTTATAGGATTCCCTGTAGCATCAGTAACTGTTATCGTCGATAGATCAAAAGATTCTCCAAGACATATCGTCGTCTGTAATTGATCAAGCGAAATGTCTGGAGTAGGAACGCCAGTTATATTTTGCATTTCTTCAATTGTTACACCATTGCAGGCGTTGGTAAATGACCATGTATATGTTGTAACGTCACCAACAACTGCCGATGTAGCGGTTATCGTTCCAGAAATTGAACATGTTCCTCCTTCACCATTAGTATAATCTAACGTAGGATCATTAGGGAAGTTTTCTCCACAGTTTAGTGTAATATCGGCGGGCGGATTAAGAAAAACGGGGTCACTCGCTGGATTTACAGTTATAACTTGACTATGCGAAATGGGTCTATTACATACATCTGTAAATGTCCAAGAATAGGTAATACTTCCTCCACATTCTGTGAATACTCCTGATTGAATCCCAGGTACTGATCCAGCTATAGCACAGACTCCAATCGCACCATTAGTATATGATAAGGTTGGAGCGGAACTTGGTACAGCATTACAATCAACTGTTATTGGCCCTGGAGGATTTGTGAATGTTGCCTCTGGAGCTAATTCTATTGTTACATTTTGATTGTATGTTATGCTTCTGCTGCAATCATCCTCAAATTCCCATCTGTATTGTACTGTATTTCCACAAGGGTTAGCATTTCCTAGTAGAACGCCAGGTACGGATCCAGAAATAAGACATAAGGCAGTCTCTCCATTAGTATAGGATAGACTTGGTGGTGTTGATTGGAAGTCTGCACAAGATACTGTGATATCAGGCGGCGGAAGATTAATAAATTCTGCAGCCGGTGCCGGTTCTACAACTATGCTTTGAACAGCTTGAATAGGTCTTCCACATTCATCTGTAAAGTCCCAAGTAAATTGAATGTTTCCACCGCAAGCTGTATAGCTACCAGTTTGAGTAGGTGACACATTACCAGAGATAGAGCATCCAGCGGTTTCTCCATTTGTATAGTTAAGATTTCCTGGATTAGTGGCATCGGCACCACATGCTACAGTAGTACTTGCTGGTACGTCAACAAAAGCTGCTATTGGTGCAGGATCTACAGTTATGATTTGGATGTATTCGAGTGGTCTTCCACATTCATCGGTGAAGCTCCATGTATTTTCTATTGTACCACCGCAAATATCAAAATTACTATTTATGGATGGATTTACACTTCCCATTATCTCACATGCATCACTGTTTGTATAGCTAAGTGGTCCCGCGGCGGCCGGTATATTATTACAATCAACGGTAACAGCTGCAGCTGGAGGATCTATAAAATCAGCCATAGGTGCTTCTGTAATCGTTACAGTTTGCATGTAATTTATTGGTCTACCACATGGATCAGTAAACAACCATGTGTAAGTAATTGAACCTCCACAACTATTGGAGTTGTCGTTCACTACTGGTGGTTGACTACCAGAAATCAGGCATATGCCAGTTTCTCCATTAGTATAATCTAGTGATGGAGGAGTTGGAGGTATTTCATCACAACCAATTGTTACGTCGGGTGGAGTTGTTACAAATGCTGGTTCAGAAGCGGGTTCTATGGTAATCACTTGCTCCCGATCTAACATTCTACCACAAGCATCAATGAACTGCCAAGTATAAGTTATCTCACCTCCACAAACATCAGATGTTCCGGTTACTACAGCTGGTACAGATCCTATTATTTCGCAGTCTCCTATTTCACTGTTTGTATAAAATAAGTCATTCGCTGGTGGAATAGATTCTGAACATTGCACTGTTATGATTTCTACTGGTGGGTCTACCCACATTGCTTCCATTATTGGTTCTATTGTTATGGTTTGTATATGTTCTATGAATGCACCAGGATTACACGGATCCGGAATCTGCCATATTCCAATAATGTCTCCACCACATATATCTCCATTTACATTTACAGAAGCTTCTTCTGTTCCTGAAAGAGCACATACTCCTGTTTCACCATTTGTATAATCCAAATCAGGGAATGTAGGTAAATCTATTAAGCAAGAAATAGTCATGTCACCTGGAGGGTTAACAAATTCTGGAGCTTCTGCAGGAGTGATTATTATATTTTGTACATAAGTGTAAGGTGTGAAGCACGCATCAGTATAAACCCAAAGTACGGTTATGGGGCCACCACACGTTCCTGGATCACCCATTACCTCTGGTTCTGCAGTCCCCATTATTGCACAATCTCCTGTCTGGCCATTATCAAAGACTAGATCGGGAAATGTGGTAGGTACTTCGTCACATTCTAAAATTATATTTGCCGGTGGTGGATTAACAGGTAATGCCGGTGGTGGTGGACTTACTGTAATTACTTGGAAGTAGTTAGCGGGTGCTCCACAATCATCAACATAAGCCCACTCTCTTATTACTGTTCCTCCAGTACAGGAATTTATATCTGGATCGTCTGTTCCATCTACCATAGCCGAGCCAGAACAGTCACCCATCCATTCTAGCATAGGGATTGGCGGTAAGTCAGATAAATCACATTGCACTGTTATTGGACCTGGGGGATTGATAAAATCTCCTCCACTAGCTGCATTTATTGTAAATGTTTGAACATATTCTGTTACTACACAAAGATCAGTATAAGACCAAGTTCTTGTCATCGTACCACCTAAGCACATATCTGGCTCAGTACCATCTACTGGACTTACTGTTGATGTT
>CALKXE010000209.1 GCA_938003955.1 uncultured Saprospiraceae bacterium
ACTACTCTGAATGTCCTCAATATCTTAAGGCATGCTCCATCTGCAGAGAATGGGAAAGTATCATTTTCAATATTGATGCCTACCTGCTGACATACACCATCTGGTATGATTGGCATGCCTGTCGCACTAGGATCTATTGCAGATATTCCGCAACCTTCTACTGTGATTTCGGCCATTGGTGGCTCGATATCAGAATATTGCAGTGGACTGCCGTTTCTGAATGTAATCCTCTGTGTACAGAAATCTACTTGTGTCCCCACAGCATTGAATAATCTTATTTCACGAATCAATATTCCTGATCCGCATGAGTTAAGTTCTCCTATTATTTCTTGTCTTATTTCGTTCGCATCTGGACAGTTGTCCAAGAAAGTAACTTCTCCGAAGAATGCATCAAGATTATCAGGATCAAAAGCGAAATTACACTCTACCTCCATCTCACCAGGACAGATCAATTGTGCATCTACCTTGTCTTGAACTTCTACCTCTACCATACACATGTTGGTATTGCCTCCAGCATCAGTGACTAATAAGCCTACTGTGATGTTAGATCCGCCGTCAGAACAGTATATTGGTGCTGTCGGAGCGAAGGCAGAGAAGTCCTCAAACCCTGGATCGTCCATCCTAGCTACCAATAGTGTAACAGGGCCACACTCATCGAATGATCCATCATCAATCGCTTCCGCCGTGACAAATGCGACAGAATCAAGACTAATAGCTACCGTAGTGAATTGATCACAGATCGCTATCGGATCTGCTTGATCTACTACAGTAATGGTGTAAGAATTATTTGTAATGTTTCCGCAGCCGTCATATGCTGTTAAGTTTATAGTATTGGCACCTACTGGAAGTGCTACGGTCTGTCCTTGATAATCAGTGAATGCTCCATTAGGCGTACCTGTACTGACATCAATACGAGATCCTTCTTCATTACACACATCGGTAAGGGTAGGTAAATCTATCTTAGTCGTAGCTTCACATATATAAGTTCCCGTAGAAATAGTCACATCAGCTGGTAGATCCGTCAATACAGGACCTTCCGAATCTACAATCTCAATAATCTGATTGTAAGTCTGTGGTTCTGGATTGGTACAGTGCCACTCGCCTACTGTCCATGTACGTAGAATTTTCCTTACGCAATCTGTGGATGGAAGTTCTTTGTCTTCGTAGTCGGTGTAGACGTTGCAGAGGGCGGTTGGTGGGTCTGGGTAGAGGGATTGTGTTATTGAGGGAATTGATTTGTTAATTAATATTCTGCTATCATCTATTATTAAATCTACCTTACCGTCATTATTAATATCCTCAACGAAACTAATATCAGAGAATGTTTTAATTAGTTGAAACATTCCTGACCCTGTATTTTCCCATATTCCATTATCATTATTCTGAGAACGAACTATATCTAAGTCACCATCTAAATCGAAATCAAAGAAATCAATATTACTAAAAGGAAATTCTCCAAATTTTGCAAAAGATCCATGCCCATCATTGAACCAAATATCTAAACCGCCTCCTAAATTAAATACTCTACCAGTGCAGATATCAATATCACCATCGTTATCAATATCCCCCAAAAATCTTGTCCCAGTTCCACTCCCATTGGAATTATTACTCAAAGTAAGTGATTGTGTAGTCTTGACAAAAGTCCCAGTACCATCATTAAGCCAAACTTCCCCTGAGTTTGATCCCATTATAAAAATATCTAAATATCCGTCATTATTAAAATCCTCAACACTTGGGCTTCTGAAAATAGGACCAATACTTTGATTCTGAGATATTAAACCAGTGTTACTATTTAACCAAATACTGGAAGTTGATGAAGCAATAAAAACATCAAGTAATCCATCATTGTTAAAATCACTTACGATAGGTGCAAACGCATTAACTCCAGATAAATTCCTAATCATAACAAAACCGCTAGATGCTTCGTATTCGTACAAAGTGTATTTGGGATTTTCATATGACAATAGATCTAAGTCTCCATCACTATCATAATCAAATAACGAATAATCTTGATTCGCTAAATGACTTAGTGTGTATCCAGTGGCTGTAAAGTTACCGTTCATATCATTCAACCATAAGGCTCCATCATCGTTCGAAGTTCTGATAATTAAATCTGGATAACTGTCTCCATTTACATCAACTATATCAAAAAACAAATCTGAAAAAGACTGACTGTTAGAAACAAAAGATCCATTTTGATCATTTAACAAAATTTCCCCCGTGCCATTACTTCCGTTATTTCCAATATAGATATCAGGAAATCCGTTATTATTTATGTCTAATATACGTATATCTCTGAAGATAACGAGAAAATTAGCTTGACTTACGTCATAAAACACTCCTGTTGAATTGAAATTATTAAATCCATCATTTTCAGCAATATACAATCCACTAAATACATCCCATACTAAAATATCATTGTCTCCATCTTGATCATAATCAAGGATATAGTAACTAATTGGTACAGCTGAGAGATTTTGCGTTACGGAATCAAAACTAATTCCGCCACTTTCAATCATCGGCACACCAGTCACATCAGGCCCGAATTCACTCGGACATTCCAACTCATTATTCATAGCCAACATTCTATGTTCTGGCCAATCGATATCTGTCAAGTCAAATCTTGTAAGTTTTATTATTTGTTCGCAAATCACGCCGTGGAAGTTGCCTTCTCCGTCTCTTACTTGCCAGTATCTTTTGATCTCTCCTACATAGGTAGAGTCACAGCTAATCATATCTATAATTTCATTTACCATGATCACTTCTGCATTACTACAGTTGAATGCTACAGAAGGAGGTGCTACGTTACCTGCCTCGTTGCATGATACTTCAATGATGGCATCAGAGCATTCTATCTCAGGTACATATTTGTATTCAACATTGACTATACCCCAGCAGCATATGCCACCACAACAGAATTCGTATTGGAATTGCTGTCCTGCATCATCGAAGGTAAACTGGTCACTTCTTACTTGTCCGTCTAGTGTTTTTAGTGTTACTGTACAGCTGTCTAGGCATCCTACATCTTGATCATTGACGACCATCTCTGGTGTGAGCTGACCGCTGCATGTGAGTGGATCTAGAGAGAAGTTGATTTCTCCTTCGCAGGCTAGGCCTTGAGGGATGTATTCTAGGATTTCTATGTTGAATGAGCAGGTGTCTGTGTTACTGATGCAATTAGTTGCTTCTGTGAGGATAAGATCATCCGCTAAAAAATATGCTTCATCATTTTCTAAAACTGTATTACATCCAATACCAAACATAATTCTTGGATAATTAGCATCAGGAAGTATGTCAACTTGTACATTTTGCCAAGTACCTTGAGGGATATCTACGGAGATACTTCCAATGACTGAGAAATTATCATCCATACATCCAAATCCTGTTATCGGGAATGTTGTACCAGCAGGAATCCCCAGAACTACTATATCCCCTATTAAATCTCCATATCGATCATTAACTCCAGTACCTAAAAGCATATTTAGTGCATACGGTGTGCTAGCGACCAGAGGTGTATTAAGTGTTGTACCTATATACTCGACGTAATCTTCTGGAGCCGAATTTGGTCTTTCTCCAAGTCTCACTCCCCCTACCCAATAATCAGAGTCATTTGGAGGTGGATTATTGACGGACACAAAACTACCAGTCATAAAATCTTTATATGTATTGACATTGAAATAATCCGATGTAGCTTGAGTTGCTTGTTCCCAACTGTCCGCCCTACCTAGTTGAGAATTAAAGTCAGGATTTGATGCACCTGGAGCTAAAATTTCGAAAGTCGGATTTGGAATCAAAGAGTTGCCAGTCGAACAATTCGGATTACTGTCCGATACTACATACTCAATTGTATGTGTACCTATCGCAAATGTATCTCCACTCATCGGCTGACCTGGTATTGCTATCGACATCGGATTTGGATCACAATTATCTATCGCTATAGGTAGGTCGAAGACGTATGCTGTATCACATTGGCCTGCTTCTAGTTGTACTACTAAGTCTGCGTTTGTTGGGCATTGTGGTGCTATGGTATCTTGGACTGTGACGTTGGCTGTGCACATTGCCAAATTTTCATTTACATCTTCAACCGTTAAGGTTACCATATTGTCTGAACCTATGTTTCCACAATCAAATTCATCTTCATCAATACTCAAGCTCACAGGTCCACAATTATCAAAACTTCCATCATCTATATCTTGAGCTGTAATAGTTGCCAATCCTGATTCATCCAAACTCACCGTTATATCCTGTATCATACATTCAGGCGACATCTCATCCACAACAGTGACTATCGCTGGACAAATACTACTATTGCCATTGCTATCCATAACAGTCAACATAACAATATGGTCTCCTATCTGACTACAATCAAACATTG
>CALKXE010000210.1 GCA_938003955.1 uncultured Saprospiraceae bacterium
CTTACTATAGCCCTAAGAGACTATGTTCCAGATCCGAATATCATACATCCTGTAGTAAAGCTGGAAAAGTTAGGAATAACGACAAAAGATTGGCCACTTCACCCTTCAGTGAACCCTAATGCAATGCCAAATGGAATAGATCCTGCATTACAATTAGAATATGCAAGAAGTGAAAAATCTGATTCTAGAGCAGTAGGCTTAAATTTTGATGGAATTGGATACACGAGTGTCAACCCAGCAGATCCGTCTATGGACGTTGGGCCCAATCATGTCGTCCAAATGATAAACGGATCTAGTGGAGCATATTTTAAAATATGGGATAAAACAGGCACTGTTCTAATTAATCAGACTTATTTTGATACGTTCACAGGTTTACCAGGAGGCTCTGGAGATCCTATTGTAATTTATGACCAGTTGGCAGAAAGATGGTTGATAAGTGAATTTGCGGACAGTGGTAATTTTCTTCATGTAGCTATTTCAGAGACATCAGATCCGCTTGGATCCTACTATACCTATTCCTATCAAACGCCATCATTTCCTGATTACCCTAAGTACTCTATATGGAATGATGGATATTATGTTACTACCAATGAGAATGTAAGTAAAATATATGCATTGGATAGAGATGAGATGTTGGCAGGAAATGCTGGAACAATGCAAGAATTTAGTTTAGCTAATTTCCCAACAATTGGATTTCAAGCGGCTACACCAGTTAGTCTAGATGGAAATGTACTACCTCCAGCAAATTCTCCAGCCTTATTTATGCGAATGGCCGATGATGCGTGGAGTACAGCTATAAATGCCGATAGATTAGAGATATTTAGTTTGGATGTTGATTTTGACACACCAGCTAATAGTACACTAAGTGGTTCTTTTAATTTAACAACTGACCCATTTGACACTGAATTATGCGGATACACTTCATTCTCTTGTATAGAGCAGCCTGGTACTAATACCAGCCTTGATCCATTAAGAGAAGTGCTAATGAACAAAATCATATACAGAAACTTTGGAAGTTACGAAGTGCTAGTATGTAATCACGTAACTGATGTTGATGATACTGATCATGCTGGAATTAGATGGTACGAACTCAGAAAAAATCCAGGACAAAATTGGGAAATTTATCAACAAGGAACATATTCTCCTGATGCAGATAGTAGATGGATGGCTGGTATCGGAATTAATGCAGCTGGGGATATTGGACTTGCATACAACGTTTCCAGTAATAATACTTCCCCATCTATAAGATACACAGGACGAAGAGCGTGCGACGACCTTGGAGTGATGACAGAGCCAGAAACTGTCCTAGCAGCGGGTACTGCATCAAATGGATCAAATAGGTATGGTGATTATGGGGCATTGACTATTGACCCCACAACTGACGAATTCTGGTACACAGGAATGTACAATACTGCTTCCCAATGGAAAACTAGAGTATCAGCATTTAGCTTGGAATCCTGTGCTCCTATTGTCAGCTTTGAATCCGTAAATAGCTTAGTTAAAGAAGAGGATTCTAATGTAGATGATGGATGTTTAGATTATATAGATACTGACATTACAGTATCTATTGCACAAGCACCTTCACAAGCCGTAGATATTAATTTATTGGCAACAGGTACAGCTAATGAGGGAGCTACAGCTGATTATATTTTCTTCCCAGCTCAGCTAACGCTTGACGAGAATACTCTTACAAGTAATTTTACAGTCCGAGTTTTCAATGATCATGAGAGCGAATCACAAGAAACAATTGACTTATCATATACAATAAACGCAAATGGAGGCGATGGTGTTATTGGAGTAACCAACCAAGGGCATACGATAACAATAACAGACGATGACCTAAAACCTGAAGATTTTGCGTTTGGTATTACAATCGACTTTCAAGATTTCGAAACTGGGCTTGCTGACTTCACAACGATCAATCCATCGGATGACACACCATTTCAGGTGAGTAATGCAGCTGGTGCAGCATCTGGTGCTTGGGCTGTACCAGCAACAAATACTACACAAATGGCATATGTTAATGATGATGATTGCGATTGTGATATGAATGAAGTTTCGCTGATATCCCCCGTATATAATTTCACAGGATTGACAAATGCTAATCTAAACTTCGATACATACTTTGAGGACAACACTTATTCTGGAGATAATGAAAATGCATATGTTGATGTAGCTATAAATGGTGGAGCCTTTGTACAAGTATATGAAATTCCTGGAATTGAAAATTCTTGGGGAAATTATGATGTTGATTTGTCATCTTACATCGGTAATGCACAAGTCCAAGTAAGATTTAGATATTCAGATGTTACTGGTTGGCTCTACGGATTAGCTATTGACAACTTCTTACTTACAACCATCGCTCCTCTAGAGATAGAAGAAAATATCTCAACTGCTACTCCAGATGAAGCAGCATTAGGTCCTAATCAAACCGTGTATCTCTATAACCCTGATAATGGTAAGTTAATTATGAAGCTTGAAAATACGTCAGCTCACAATTTTGGATGCATAGATGTATCCGTAGATAGAGAAGGAACAATTAGCTACACAACATTATCATCTATTGGCGACATCGCTGATAAGAACTTCCTAGTAACACCAGAATTCCAATCAGCTACAGCAACTTATAATGTAACCTTGTATTACAGTGCAGAATCAATAGAACCATGGCTTAATGGAACCAACAATGGTTGTGATGGTTTAGATGATCTAAGAATAATCGGTTCAAGTGGTTCGATAGCATTGGAAACTGCTAGTTATCAGATCGGTACTCCGTCTAATCAATTGACTTATAACGGTATTGATTATGAATTCACTTCTGTTATGACAGGAAACTTAGGTGGACTTGCAATTGCAGATCTTAAATCGAAATCACAATTGTTTGTGAATCAAACAAGTGGAATCGATTCAAACAATGGTTCTGATTGGAATAATTCTTATGCAACAATACAAGCTGCTATTGATGAAATAAACGCTAACCCTTGTCCTTCTGGAACAGAGATTAGAATTGCTAAAGGAACATACTATCCATCAATAGATGACATTAATTCATCTACAAATACGGAAGACTTTACTTTCTATTTAGATCAAAGCGTTACGATTATTGGAGGATTTATTGGTAATGAAGCTGCCGCAGAAAACGCTGATATCACTTTGCGCGATTTGGTTTCCAATGAAACTATATTATCTGGGGATATTAATGCAGATGACGCACCAGGTTATGTAAACTATACAGAAAACTCGAATCATGTAATGTATATCGATGGAGTTGATTCCGATGCGAAAATAGATGGAGTCACAGTTATCGGTGGTAATGGAACGGAAGGATCAGGAATATATGCACTTAAGTCTTGCGATTTAAAATCAGTTAACATAAAATCCTGCCAATCGGTAAACGTAGGCAGTGCATTATTTGCAAATGGCGCTGGAATAGTTATTTCAATAGAAGATCTAATAACTGAAGATAATAACCCTGATGATTTAAATGCGGTAAATGGAGCCACTCTGACATTTACAGGAAATTCAGAGGTAAAGAATTAAGAAAAATATTATATAGGTTTGTTTTGTAAATTTTATTTTTGAAGCTAACTACTCAAGTGATAAATAGAAATCCCTTGAGTAGTTAGACTTGTATACTTCAGTAGTATTTGTAAAGGAATGAGTCCTTATACTAGATTGAATAGCACCTTATATTTGCTTATTACTTTCAATATGTTATTTATATACTGGTGAATAATGAAATTCTTCTTTGATTATATTAACTGAACATTCTTATATTAATTACATGAAATATTTTTAGAGTTATTTATTTCGACATTAGAGATTTCTTATTGTCCTTCCCAAACTTAATCTCATTATCTTTGTTTCTTATTCTCGTTTAGTTACTAGGTATTAAAACTATATCAATGAAATATATATTCGCCTTTATCATTGCATCCATCGTGTTCTCCTCATGTGTAGAGCCCATAAATAAGTCATTCACAAAATTGCCTCCTGGAATATGGCGAGGTGTACTAGTGATAGATGATAAGCCAGTGATTCAAAAACAAGGAGAAGAATTCGTTGAAAAAACGGACTTTTCAGGAGAGCTACCTTTCGGCTTCGAAGTTACGTATACATCTGAGGAAGAATTCTACGTCGAACTTCTAAATGGAGATGAACGAATTAAAGTGACTGATATCGTATATGGAAGAGATAAAGCCACTGCGAAAGATACAGTTGAGATTCACTTCAAAGACTTCGATACGTACTTGAGTGCAATTTATGAAGATGATATCATGGAAGGATACTGGCATGTCAATTATAAAGAAGGTTACACGATACCTTTCAAAGGATATTTTGGTAAACTTCATCGATTTACAACATTAAAAAAGGAACCTACTGCAGATCTATCTGGTAGATGGGAAGTGAAATTTGAAGCTGGTACAGAGGACGAATATCCAGCAATAGGAGATTTTGTACAGACTGGAAACCATATTACTGGGACATTCATGACCGAAACAGGTGACTATAGATACCTAGAAGGAACAGTGCAAGCCAACAAATTCTCACTGTCTACTTTTGATGCGGCACACGCCTTTCTTTTTGCTGGTAAGATATTGGATAATGATAATGTGATTGGTTCATTTAAATCAGGAACACACTATACTAGTACATGGGAAGGGAAAAGGAATCCAGACGCAAAAATTGGAAATGCATTTGATATGACAACATCTCAGATCGGAGATGAGAAATTTGATTTTACATTCAATGATCTAGATGGTAATTCTGTATCTCTTAGCGATAAAGAGTTTGAAAACAAAATCAAACTAGTGAAGATAACTGGTACTTGGTGTCCAAACTGTAAGGATGAAAGTAAGTTCTTAAAGGAATATCTAGTGAATAATCCTTCTGATGATATCGAGGTAATAGAAGTTGCGTTTGAACGATACAAAGAAGAATCAAAAGCTGTAGAGGTTCTTAAACGATATAAAAAGAAACTCGATCTGCCTTTTACAATGTTATATGGGGGATATGCAGATAAATCAATCACATCAGAAATGTTTCCTCAAATAAGCAAAGTGATTTCTTATCCAACGCTTATTTTTGTGGACAAAAATAACAAGATAAAAAAAGTACACACTGGATTTGCTGGACCTGCTACGGCTGATTATGCAAAGTTTAAGAAAGACTTCGATGAGATTATTAAAGAAATGAGAAGTTAGATTAGAATCGTTTGATTTGCGGAATTGTTTAATTCAAGCAATTTTATTTTTCATGAAATGCGATGCTCAGTGCAGCGGATATTATATTCGTGGGTTGAGGGTAGATTTGTATTACGATGTTGACTTGTCTGTCAAAAGTATAACTTATCGCTTGATATAATCTACATTTAAAAACCGACTAAAAATTAAGAAATATATGAACAACCCTTTATCAAAAACAGTAATGGTTACAGGTGCTACATCTGGCATAGGAAAAGCAACAGCTACCCTATTTGCCAAGCGCGGTTACAACGTAATCATTACAGGAAGAAGAAAAGAAAAACTAGAGATACTTAAGCAAAAATTCAAAAGGAAGTATGCTGCAAAAGTAGTTGCATTATGCTTTGATATCAGAAACGTAAAAGAAACTAAAAAGGCATGGAATAGTCTTGATTCTAACTGGCAACAAATCGACATATTAATTAACAATGCTGGTCTAGCAAAAGGATTTGCACCGATACATAAGGGAAAGATTGATGATTGGGATCAGATGATTGATACCAATATTAAGGGTCTATTATACATCACAAGATTGGTTAGTCCAGGTATGGTAAAACATAAAAAGGGACACATTTTAAATGTTTGTTCTACGGCTGGACATGAAGTTTACCCAAACGGAAATGTCTATAGTTCTACTAAGTATGCAGTAGATGCACTAACAAAATCGATCAGAATAGATCTTCACAAACATGGTATCCGAGTGAGTCAAGTCTCCCCTGGAATGGTGGAAGAAACAGAGTTTGCAAAAGTAAGATTTGACGGTGATGAGAAAAAAGCTTCAATCTATGATGATTTCAATCCATTGACAGCAAAAGATGTTGCAGAGATCATCAACTTCATGGTAACTCGAAAAAGACATATAAATATACAAGATGTTCTTGTTATGGGAACACAACAAGCCAATTCTAATTATGTCGATAGGAGTGGTCGAACGTTCAAATAAAATCAATTTCTATTTCTTGTTTAATACTAATATATGAACAATACTTACCATCCTACACCTGATGGGTTCTATGGCGAATTTGGCGGTGCATATGTACCAGAGATGCTCCATGCGAATGTAGCGCATCTTCAAGAAGTGTATCAACAGATAATGGATGAGCCTGAATTCAAACAAGAATTTGAGCAATTACTCAGCGATTATGTTGGCCGACCATCTCCACTGTATTTGGCTAAGAAATTATCCGCTATTCATGGATGTAATATCTATCTTAAGCGTGAAGATTTAAACCATACAGGAGCCCATAAAATTAACAATACTATAGGTCAAATACTATTAGCAAAGAGACTCAATAAAAAAAGAATAATAGCTGAGACGGGGGCGGGCCAACATGGAGTAGCTACAGCAACAGTATGTGCTTTAATGGGTCTAGAATGTATCGTATACATGGGAGCCGTAGATATCAAACGACAAGCTCCAAATGTAGCAAGAATGCAAATGCTCGGTGCAAAAGTAGTCCCTGCAGAAAGTGGAAGTAAAACACTAAAGGATGCTACAAACGAAGCAATTAGAGATTGGATCAATAATGCAGAGGATACACATTACATAATAGGATCAGCGATCGGACCTCACCCTTACCCAGATATGGTAACGAAGTTCCAAAGTGTAATCAGTGAAGAAGTAAAATACCAACTCAAAGAAAAAACGGGGAAAGATCATCCTGATTATGTAGTCGCTTGTGTTGGTGGAGGAAGCAATGCTGCTGGTGCTTTCTATCATTTTCTTCATGATGAGAGAGTAAAATTAATCCTCGCAGAAGCCGCTGGAAAAGGGATTGACAGCGGAGAATCTGCAGCAACGAGTATACTCGGTACAAAAGGAATAATTCATGGATGTATGACACTCTTAATGCAGACTGAAGATGGACAAATAGTAGAACCTTATTCTCTCTCTGCCGGCCTTGATTATCCAGGAATAGGACCTATGCATGCACATCTTATCAAAACAGGAAGAGCAACAGTACACGCAGCTACAGATGACGAAGCTATGCAAGCAGTAATCGCTCTATCTAAGGATGAAGGGATCATACCTGCGTTAGAGACAGCACATGCTTTAGCTATACTGGAAAGAATTGATTTCAAAAAAGAAGATAATGTGGTTATCTGTCTTTCTGGAAGAGGAGATAAAGATTTGAATACGTTTATTGACTATATTGATAAATCAAAGTGATTTGTTTTTCCGTGTTAGTGATCTGATCGCTTGGATTTAATGTAAGACAACAAAAGTAGTTTTTAACAAAATTTTCTTTTGGCTTAGCCCAAAAGAAAGAAAAACCCAAGTCAGATCAATGAATTTTTACTTCCCTTTGGTCTTGAAAACAGAGTGACTTTCTTTCATGCTAATTTTGCCCAACTGATCAGCTTTGTATTCATGATTTGTTGTAAAGTAGATTTTTGGTTTTATGTTTGTCTTAAGATTGGCAAACGCAATTCTCAGAAAGTAACTCTTAATTCCCAGATCTGACAGATTGAGAAATAAATTAATAAGAGGGAGTTAGAGAAATGTATGGGATAGAAGCGAAAATAAAATAAAAGAATATCTTGAACAGAATAAGACAAATTATAGAAACAAAAGGCAAAGACATACTAAATGTATACTTCACTGCCGGCTACCCTACTCTAGAAAGTATTGTCCCAATCATAAAGAGCCTTGAGGAGTCAGGGGCTGATATTATAGAATTGGGAATGCCGTATTCAGACCCATTGGCAGATGGAGTAACAATACAGCAAAGTAGTGAACAAGCACTTGCGAATGGCCTCAATCTTAAGAACCTATTCGACAGTATAGCGGAGGCGAGAAAAACATGTACTATTCCAATCATCATGATGGGATATTTCAATCAGTTGTTACAATATGGAGTAGAAGATTTTCTCCAATTGGCTCAAACGAATGGTGTAGATGGAATGATAATACCCGATCTACCAATGGAAATATATAAACGAGATTACCAAGCACTATTTGCAAAGTATAACATGGGAATGTCTTTTCTTATAACTCCGATGACATCCGACGATAGAATCAAACTCGCTGATGAATTAAGCGACGCATTCGTCTACATGGTTAGTCAATCAAGTATAACCGGCAAAAAAGGAGACATATCTGATCAACAAAAAGAATATTTTGAAAGGATCAATAATATGAACCTCAAGTCTCCTAGACTAATTGGCTTTGGAATTCATGATAATGAAACATACCGTACAGCATGTACATACAGCCACGGTGCAATAATAGGCAGCGCATACATAAGAGCATTAAAAGATTGCGAAAATGTAGATACTGTAACAAAGCAATTTATTTCCGCAATAAGAGGCATCTAGTAGGCATAAAGTTAGACATATTGAATAAACCAAATAGCCAAAAGTCTAAATCTCAATTGTCAACTATCAACTATCAATTAAAAAAACCTAATTCTAAATGATTATTCAAATACAAAAAGGAGCGACAGATATTGAAGTCCTTCATATTTCAGAAGCTGTTCAATCTATTGGATATACTTACAATGATATCAAAACACAGTTTGGTAGATATTTGATTTGTATTGGTAAAAAGGAGATAGATTTAAGAAAAATAGGCTTTTTACCGGGAGTCGCAGATGTATTTAAAGTAAGTGATGCATATAAACTGACTTCTACCAAATGGAAAGTTGGTAAAACTGCCGTAGACCTCGGGGATGGAATCAGAATAGGAAATGGCGAATTTCAAATCATGGCAGGCCCGTGTAGCATAGAATCAGAAGAGCAGATCATATCAACCATTGAGCACTTAAAAGCGAATGGAATTAAGATCATGCGCGGAGGTGTCTATAAACCTAGATCATCTCCGTATAGTTTCAGAGGATTGGGTATGGATGGCCTGAAATTATGGTACAAGTTAGCAAAAGAGAACAATATTAAGATTATAACAGAAGTGATGCAAGTTTCGCAAATAGCAGAAATGCATGATTATGTTGACATATTCCAAGTTGGCGCTAGAAATAGTCAGAATTTTAATCTTTTAGATGAATTAGGTAGAGTTGACAAGCCAATTCTTCTCAAACGTGGTATGTCTGGAACTATAGAAGAACTACTACAATCCGCTGAATATGTATTCTCTAATGGAAATGAGAAAATCATACTTTGTGAGAGAGGAATCAGGACGTATGAGACAGCTTACCGAAACACAATGGATATAAATGCCATTACCATACTAAAAGATAAATCTCATCTTCCAGTAGTTGCAGATCCATCTCATGGTGTTGGAGTAAGGAAATATGTAGATAAAATTGCTCTTGCATCTATCATGGCAGGAGCTGATGGCGTTATCATGGAAGTACACGAATGCCCGCAAAAAGCTTTTTCAGATGGACAACAAACACTGGATTATGGACAATCTGAAAATTTGATTAAAAAGATGGGTAAAGCGCGTGAATTGATTGCTTGATCTGTTCCATATGTAAATAGTAAGATAGCTGAATAGGAACAATAGTTATCCTTCATTAAGCAAACTTGACTTTAAACAAGACTAAACTTATACAAACAAAATTGAAGGTCATTCTTCACACAAGTATTTATGCATTCAGAAACTAAATCATACGCAATCATTGTAAACCTAGAATACAATGAGCTTCTGACGAGGTATATTCCTGAACCTTATATTGTAAGAATTGACTATGGACATACTTTAGGCAGTTTGAAAGCTAAAGCGACGACAATCACTATTCCTAGCTACAATATCGTTGTAGATCAAGCAATTTCTGAAAAGATCATAAAACTTACTGATAAACTTGGGCTTGTTGAAATAGAGTCAAAATTTATCACTAAAAAAAGAAACCAAAATACGCTGGGAAAGGCTATGATTTTGCCTGAGGTCAAGGATTTATTATTGAAGTATTATGATAGAATGTCTGCTGAATTATTTGACTTCTTAAGAGAACATAAAATTCCAATGGTCATTGATATCGTTAGGAAAACAAGACTAGAAGATCTCAAGATAGTCGCAGCTCCGAAGCCAATTATCCCCATATTAAGATTCGAAAAAACTCAGACAGGAGTCAAATATGCATTAAAATTGAATAATCAACATAGTGCTCCTTGGTCACCGAACACAAGAGATGTGCATATATTGACCAATCATAACTGCTGGATTATAGTAGATTATGTCATATATCAACTAAAAGAAATTAATGGTAATAAGTTAAAACCATTTCTAAAAAAAGAACACATATTTATTAAAAATGAAATGGTGATTACCTATTTCGAGAAATTTATAATTGAAGTTGCCAAAAGGTCTGAAATAGAAGCAGTGGGATTCAAAGTGCAGCAGACTAATGAGATCAACGATTGTGTTATTTCCGCTAACTATGATTTTATCTCTGACGAAGTGGTTTTGGATCTCATATATAAATATGACGGTGCAGATTTTAGTCTAGGAAACCCAGCTCAGAATAAAACAAAACTGAATATTACTGACGACAAGCAAATCACAATATCCCAAGTAAAAAGAAATAGTAATCAAGAAGAAAAATGGCTGCAGAAACTATTAAATAAAGGTCTAAAGTTAAATTCTACAAAAAAAGTAAAATTAGAAGATGATGACAATCTAGGACTAATCCAATTCTTAATAAAAAACAAAGACTCTATAACGGGCAGTGGTTTTAAAATTAGTACGCCAATAATCGATGGAAAAGAAGCGTCACTTGAGAATCAATCCATTCAACTAAGTTCGAGTTCTAATGCAGATTGGTTTGATGTGCATGGAGTTGTAACCGTAGGTAATGAGAGGGTTTCGTTTGCACATCTGTTAGAATATATTAAAAACGGTAACAGATATTACCCCCTAGAAAGTGGAACATACTTTATAATACCGAAATCATGGATGGCTAAGTATGAAGAGTTAGCAAAGTTTGGAATTAAAGAAGGTGAGAGTATTAAGATTAGAAAATCACAGTATAGTTTCTTAGAAGAAATAGACGAACTATCGTCCACAGTCAAAGAGTCTATATCAGAACAAATAGAAATAGAATATGTGCAATCATCTAGTCTAAATGCTACGCTTAGACCATATCAAGAAGCCGGTGTAAAATGGCTCATAAATCATCAAGCAAATGGATTGGGAGCATGTCTAGCTGATGATATGGGCCTGGGTAAGACACTGCAAACAATAGCGCTATTATCATACACCAAGGATAAAAACAGAGAAAAAAAACCGGTTAATAAAAAGAGTCAAGCTGGGCAAATGACAATGTTTGCCTCTCAAATGAAGGACGAAATAAATCCGCTTCAAGCCTTGATAATTCTCCCATCTTCACTGGTTTTTAACTGGAAAGAAGAGATTAAGAAGTTCAACAATTCATTACATGTTTTAGAGTTCATTGGTGCAAAACGAAGGAAATCTATAGACAGTCTTGATAAGTTTGATGTAGTTCTTACTACCTATCATACCGTGTTAAGAGATGTAGAAAAACTAAAAACTATCAATTGGGAGTATGTGATTTTGGATGAAAGTCAAATGATCAAGAATAAAGAATCAAAGATGTTCAAAGCAATCAACGAGATTCCCGCTGAGAATAGGCTTTCTCTTTCTGGAACGCCAATTGAAAATTCGCTTTCTGATCTTTGGTCACAAATGCAATTTATTAATCCTGAAATGCTCGGTTCGTTTCCTTTCTTTAAAGCACATTATCTCAATCCAATAGAGAAACATCAAGATGTAGATGCATTAGCACAATTGGCAAATCTGATCAAACCATATATCTTACGTAGAACAAAAGAAGAAGTCGCGCCAGATCTTCCTCCACTTACCGAACAGATAGAATATATAAGCTTAGAAAAGGCACAAATGGATGTCTATGATAAGGTAAAAAGTGCAACTAGGAATTACCTTCTCGGATTAGATGATTCTGACAGGGCATACAAGTTCCATGTATTCGCAGCATTAACAAAACTGAGACAGATAGCCAACGATCCATATATGGTAGACTTAGAGTATGATGGCGGTTCGGAAAAAAAGAAACATATTCTCTCTAAAATGGACGAGGTAAGGAAATCTGGACACAAGGTTTTGATATTTAGTGCCTTTACAAAGCTGATCACTATATTCCAAAATGAATGTGATGCAAATGATTGGCAGTATGTCAGCCTAACTGGAAAGGACAATCAGAAACAGAGAAAAGCTTCAGTAGATTCTTTCCAAACGGATGAAGATGTGTCTTTCTTTTTCATATCGCTTAAAGCTGGTGGTACTGGTCTAAATCTTACTGCAGCTGATTATGTCTTTATCCTTGATCCGTGGTGGAATCCATTTGCAGAGAAACAAGCCATTGCCAGAGCTCATAGAATCGGTCAAGAAAAACCAGTAACAGTTATTAGGTACATAGCGAGAGAAACAATCGAAGAAAAAATCCTTAAGCTCCAAGAAAGGAAGACAAACCTATCAAATGATATCATTCATTTTGATGAAGAGAAATTGAGCCTTGAGAAAACTGATTTTCAGTATTTGTTGGATTAACAAATTGTTAGAATCGTGGATTTGTTTGATTTGTTTGATTTGTTGATTTGTTGATTTGTTTTATGATTTTGACATGGATGGGTTAAACTCTTTCTCCTGTCTTTCCCTGTCAGGGCAAGATGTTACTTTTTCGGTTTGTAAATAAACTTACATATAAAATCATTACATTTCTATATTATCCAGAACCATTAAAACGCCTACGTTCCATTTTAAAGGAAAGGCCGGTATAGGTTTGTCCGAGCCAAACTTAGCATTGACATATTACCATTTCTTACATTAAACAGACTAATAAAATTTACGTATTTTCGTCTCGATTAACAATATTTGAAAAGGCACCTCAGCCTTAATTTTAATACTAAATACCTAACTAAATGAAAAATCTTTTATTGGTTTGGCTTATGGCCTTTGTGTGTACCATTTCTTATGGGCAACAGCAACAAACAGAAACTCCTGATCCGTTCGATTATGGGAAAATGTGGACTTTCGAAAATCCACCTAAAGAATGGTTTAAAGAAGCATATAATTTTGAACCCGACGATAAATGGTTCGATGATGTTAGAAAATCATCCTTGAAGTTCGCTTCTTGGTGTAGCGCATCATTTGTATCTCCTGATGGTTTGATTATGACTAATCATCACTGTTCTAGAGATGTAGTTGGAGCACTACAGAAAGAAGGGGAAAACTTCGACAAACAAGGATATTATGCAAAGACTTTGGCAGATGAAAGAAGAGCTGAAGGCCTATTTGTAGAGCAATTGATTCAAGTTGTAGATATCACAGACATGGTGAGAGAAAAGACTTCTAGTGCAGAAAATGAAGGTCAAGCTATGGAAATGGTTCAAGGAGCGCTTAAGGCTATCGAAGAAGAATTTGCATCAAAAGAAGGATGGGAAGGACTTAGATTACAAACAGTAACTTATTACAGTGGTGGTAAATATTCTCTATACGGACATAAGAAATATGAAGATATCAGACTTGTATTGATACCAGAATTAGATCTTGGTTTTTATGGTGGTGATCCTGATAACTTCACTTACCCTAGATATAATCTTGATTGTACATTTTGGAGAGCATATGATGAAAATGGTAAACCTCTTAACACATCAGAAAACTACTTCAAATTCAAACAAGAAGGAGCTGTAGAGGGAGAACCAGTATTTGTAGTTGGAAACCCTGGTTCTACGGAAAGATATAGAACAGTAGCTCAATTAGAATATGATAGAGACTATAGATATCCAATGACTTACAGATTCTTGAAGAATAGAAATGAGATGATGATGGCAGAGTATAATGCCATGAAGGATGATCCAACTAAAGAATTCGAAGCTCAATCACTTCTTAATACAATAGCAAGTGTTGCAAATGGGATGAAGGCATATGGTGGAATCGTAGGCGGTCTTAATGATCCAGAGCTTTTCGGTAGAAAGGTAGCCATGGAAAACTATGTAAAATCAAAGTCTCCTGGTATCACTTATTGGGATGATTTAAAGACAGAATATTCAGCATTAAACTCACATGGTTGGGCGATTACGCACTTAAGTCCAAGTGGATTAAGAGGAAATATTTTCTTATTAATGCACCAACTATTCCAATACGACCAGCTTGTAAAAACAGGTGGAGAATCAGAAGAAGTAATTGCTCAAAAAACAAAATTGAGAGAAGCTATAGTACAGATGATACCAACAGTGGAAGATCCTGCAGAAATTGCAAAATTCAAATTGTTATTAAATGAAATCCAAGCTGATATCTATCCTGGTGATAAAACATTAAGCAAAGTATTGGATGGTATGAGTATTGATGATTATGTTGGAAAACTGATTGATAAAACGAGATTCAAAAATGTTAAAAAAGCTGAGAAATGCCTTAAAGGCGATAAGATTGCAAAAGATGATGATATAATGTTGAAGGGAGCAAGAGTGTTCGTACCAAGGTACTTCGAAGCTGCAACAACATTCCAAGGATCAACTCCGGCAAGAAAAGCTTTGGAAACTAAGATAGCAAATCAAGTATTTAATGTATTTGGAGACAACTTACCACCTGATGCGACATTCACTTTAAGAATCTCTGATGGTGTAATCAAAGCGTATGACTATAATGGTACAACAGCACCTGCAATCACTACTTACTTCGGATTGTACGACAGACACTATTCTCACAAACAAGAATTTCCGTGGTCACTTCCTGCAAGATGGACTGATAATCCTCCATACGATCTTATGAAATCTCCTATGAATACAGTATCAACAAATGATATTATCGGTGGAAATTCAGGAAGTCCGTTGATCAATAAAAACAAAGAAGCTGTCGGTCTGATCTTTGATGGAAACATCGAATCCCTTCCTGGAAACTTCATATTTGATCCAGCAAAAAACAGAACTGTTAGTGTACACGCAGGAGGTATTATTGCCGCTATGAAATACATATACAAAGCAGATAGAATTGTAAAAGAATTAGGTGGGAAATAATTCCCATTCACAATCTTTTTAAAAATACAAGAAGGATGTTTCATTGATTTGGAGCATCCTTTTTTTTGACATGAAGGATATAATATGCTCACCGATCTTCGCTATTGCATCAGCTCAATGATCATGGATATAAGTCTAAAATAAGATCGGTGAGCTGCAAGATCGGTGAGCTGACATTATTAATTCAATATATTTTCATGAAATCACAAAATTAATTTCAGCTTAAAATTTATCACCTAAAACACTAAATTTCAATAACTTAAAAACACAAAAACAAAGCAATTAACAACTCTCCATTTCTTAACAAAATCATAAATATTAAATACAGATTAGGTAATGTCATAATTTAAAGCATACATTTACAGCGTCGAAAGATTACGACTCAATGCTCGAATATAGTTTTCGAATATCGTAATACTTTATACAGATGAAGCGAGAGAATAGGCTCTATGAACTTCAGGCAACCTACTAAAAGCAAGGTGCCAATTCCTACCCAATTTTGGGGAATATAGATTATTAATGAAAAGGAAATGATTATTACTTCAACATTCGAGACACTACCCACAATATATAGGATTATTAACACTCAGGCTACCCTATTGCCTACAATGATGTGTTGCTGTTGCTGCTGTTGTAGCTAAAACGCAACGCATATTCCTATTTTCTACCTACCATAAGTTTGGTTTTACTAATAGAATAATGCAGTTGAGCCTACGCTCAATTCTAACTTTCCAATTCTATAAATTACAATAATTACATATTACAATTAATACTCATATCTAAATTACATTACAATGTCAGATCAGATTAGAAATTACAAATACGAAACATTACAACTACATGCAGGTCAAGAACCCGATCCAGTAACAGGCTCTAGAGCAGTGCCTATACACCAGACAACTTCGTTTGTATTCAAGAATGCAGAACATGGAGCTAACTTATTTGCTCTTAAGGAGTTCGGTAATATTTATACTAGGATCATGAATCCTACTACGGATGTATTCGAGAAGAGAATAGCTGCTCTCGAAGGTGGTGTAGCTGCGGTAGCGACTGCATCAGGATTATCAGCCCAATTCTTAGCATTGAATAATATACTAAGAACTGGAGACAATTTTGTGAGTACTTCTTATCTATATGGAGGATCTCATAACCAGTTCAAAGTTGCGTTCAAAAGACTAGGAATTGAGACTAGATTCGCAGATGGAGATAATCCAGCAAGTTTCAGATCACTAATCGATGAAAACACAAAAGCGCTTTATCTAGAAACTATTGGAAATCCCAAATTCAATGTTCCAGATTTCGAAGCTATTGCAGCATTAGCCGAGGAATTTGATATTCCATTGGTTGTAGATAATACATTCGGTGCGGGAGGATTCTTATTCAAACCTCTCGAGCATGGTGCACACATCGTAACAGCATCCGCTACTAAGTGGATCGGAGGACACGGAACTAGCATTGGAGGAGTTGTCGTCGATGGAGGAAAATATAACTTCGGAAATGGAAAATTTCCTGATTTTTCTGAACCATCGGAAGGATATCACGGATTAGTATTTTCTGATGTATTTGGTGTAGACAATCCGCTTGGACTTCCAAATATCGCATTTGCCATCAGAGCTAGAGTTGAGGGGTTAAGAGATTTCGGTGCAGCACTAAGTCCGTTTAATGCTTTTCAATTATTGCAGGGACTAGAGACGCTATCACTGAGAGTACAGCGAACAGTGGATAATGCATTTGAGATAGCACACTGGTTGTCCATACATCCTCAAGTCGAGTCAGTTAATTACCCCGGTCTATCATCTAGTCCATACCATCGATTAGCCAAAAAGTATCTAAAAAATGGATATGGAGGCGTATTGTCATTTACCGTAAAAGGAGATAAAAGTGATGCAGAGAATTTCATCAACAATTTAGAACTAGTTAGTCACCTCGCTAATGTTGGGGATGCAAAAACATTGATCATTCAACCCGCAGCTACTACGCATCAGCAATTGTCCGCAGAAGAGCAAATCAAAGCCGGTGTATTACCAAATCTATTAAGACTATCTGTTGGTATAGAACATATCGATGATATCAAAACAGATCTCCAGTATGCATTTGAAAAGATAGCTCAAACATCAGAAATTGAGGAAACTCAACCTGCTTCGCAGCCTGCATAATCTTACGTAGAACATACTTAATAGTGTTTCAATTATAACCTAAACAAAAGAATGTCTGAAATAAAATATAGTGTATTTGATAAGCCGCTAATTTTGGAATCTGGAGAGTCGCTCTCTAGATTTCAAATAGCGTATCAGACTTTTGGAACATTGAATGCGGATAAATCTAATGTAATATGGATTGTCCATGCTTTGACCGCTAATTCTGATCCTTTTGATTGGTGGCCGAATGTAGTTGGGCATGGAGAAGTTATAAATCCGGAAGAACATTTTATCATATGTGCTAACGCATTAGGATCTCATTATGGAAGCACCAATGCGTTAGCTATTAACCCCGACAGTGGAGAGAAATATTATTATGATTTTCCATTAATAACTAATCGAGATATTGTCGATGGATTCATTCACTTACAAGAGCATCTGGAACTGCCTAAGATAAAACTACTAATCGGAGCAAGTCTAGGTGGTCAACAAGCATTAGAATGGGCAGTAAAATCACCGAATAGTATAGAAAAATTAATATTAATAGCTACAAATGCCAAGCATTCACCATACGGAATCGCCTTTAATGAAAGCCAAAGATTAGCGATACAGGCTGATCAAACTTGGAATGAAAAAAGAGATGACGCAGGGATAAATGGACTCGTAGCTGCCAGATCAATAGCTTTACTTAGCTATCGGACCGCCGCTGGTTATGAACTTACCCAAGAAGATAATAGTGAAGATTTAGAGAATTACAGAGTAACTAGTTATCAAAAGTACCAGGGGGAGAAATTAATAAAGCGGTTCGATGCTTTTTCATATTGGACGCTATCCAAAGCCATGGATAATCATAATGTAGGAAGAGGAAGAGGAGGAATATCATCCGCACTTGCGCATGTCAAAGCCATAACAACCATTGTAGGTATAGACTCTGACATATTATTTCCTACAAGTGAACAAAAATTACTAGCATCCAAAATACCCAATGCTCACTATAAAGAGATATCATCAGTTTTAGGGCATGATGGTTTCCTTACAGAAAGTGCAAAAGTAAGTGGTATCCTTTTGGAAATCTTAGCTAATTAGTACTTTTTTCAATACAGAACTAACAGTGTAATAACTGAACATAATATTCGTTTTATGAAAGTATAATACGTTTTATAAAAGCAAAATACTAATTAATAAAATCATAATATTCGGTTAAATTAGTGCTTTACATATTACGTAAATGAATTATTTGTATATATTAGAGCATAAATACAACTATTATATTGATGGTTGCATGTTGATTAATCACTAAAACAATAAAATCATGTCTAAATTCTTAGAAAAAGTAGATGGGTACTATGAAAATCTTACTACTAAACTAGGTGTAAAAGGAGTTGATAAAGAACTTCTTACAAAAGTAACTAAAGGAGTAGGTCCAAACATTTACAAAGCAGATGCAAGTAAAGTTTCTAGCTCTGATCCAGAGGAAATGGGTAGAGTAAAAAATAACTTCTTAATTAAAAAGTTAGGATTAAAAGATGGAAAAAAACTTGATGATGCAATGGACAAAGTTGTAGATATCATGGGTAAATCTAACAGCTCGAAGTATAGAGCCGTATTCTATTACTTATTAGTAAAAGAGTTGGGACAAGAAAAAGCATATAAGTAATTATATTGCTTAATCTTATTATACAAAAGGCATCTCAAATGAGATGCCTTTTGTGTTTTATAGCTTTTCGTTACAATATAATTATCTTTGGACTACAACCTCAACTGAAAATAATTAGTCTATTAATTATGAATAGAAACTACAAGTACTTACTCAAATTTTTCATTATTACTCTTGTTTTTATTCATTCAGTTATTAGTAATGCATCGACCTATTATGTAGCGACCAATGGTGTTGACATTCCTGCAAATGGGACTTTCTTATCCCCTTTTCTTACCATTCAATATGGCAGTAATCAACTCCTAGCTGGAGATAGTCTTATCGTGAGAGGTGGCACCTATTTCGAAAGTGTATATCTTAATACATCAGGATCAACATTGATGCCTATCACTATAGCAGCTTATCCAAATGAAATTCCTCTAATTGATGGTACTGGAGCTTCAATATCAGAACTTTTTATAATTAGCAGTCGAAGTAATGTCACTATTGATGGACTTACATTTCAAAATAAATATGGACAGAACGCTAAAGGCATCTATGTCCTAGGTGAAGGAGATAATATATCAATTACAAATTGTGAAATAAGAAATATTGGATGGACATCTGATGCAGATGCAGATCCTTATTCTGTAGACCCAACAGGGCAAGCACATGGAATATTGGTCAATGGAAGGACGACAACTGGTATAACTAATATTTCAATCACAAATTGTAAAATACATGATATAGTAACTGGAAATAGTGAAGCACTTACACTGGTAGGTAACATCTCAGGATTTGAAATTGCTTACACTGATGTCTATGACACCAAGAATATAGGCATTGATGTCGCAGGTCATTATTCTTGGGCAGTAGACTCAGGAGTCGATCCTACGCTAAATCAATCACGAGATGGATCCGTACATCATTGTGAGGTCTACAATAACAAAAGGGTAAGCAATACTGATGCTCCTGCAGGAATATATGCAGATGGAGCAAGAGATGTGGTCATTCATAGTAATATCGTCTACAACAATGGAAATGGATTCTCAATCGGTTGTGAGAATGCAGGGTTCACCGCAAGTAATATAACTGTAGTCAACAACTTAGTTTATGCAAATGACAATCAGGGTGTATACTTCGGAAGTAACGCATCGAATATTACTGATTGTATCTTGAAGAATAATACAATAGTTGAGAACGGTACAATAGGCCCTTTTTACTCAGAAATATCTTTACAAAATAGTACTGATTGCATAATAGCACAAAACATTTTGATCCCAAGGATTTCGTCAAATTATGCTATTTCAATTTTTGGATACACTGCATCATCTCTTACCGTTGACAACAATTTAGCATACAGATATGGAGGAGATTTGACTAATATCTTCATCCCAGGAACTCCGACTCAATTCACCGATACGAATTCTACTTTCATCAATCCTTCTTTTACTGATTCTCTTATCGCCTCACTAGATATAATTCTAAAATCTGAGTCTGTTGCGATTGATAAAGGTTCATCAACATACCAAACATACAACTCTTCTGATCTCTACGATAGTTACCGTACTGTAAATGGTAAACTTGACCTTGGCGCTACAGAAGCCTTGATGGGTTCATGTCCAGAGATTTTGACAATTGATGACACCTTCACTTTGAATGGTGTTTTCACAGCTCAAGATAGTGTCATTATAGATTTGGATCAAGTTGAGATATTAGATAGTATCATTATACGATGTCCAATAACAAAAGTAACTTCATCATCTATCAATTCAACTCAATTAATATTACAGTCAGAAGGATGTATCAATGAATAAACTTGATCTTTCTATCAATTTGCAGGAAATTTGCACCGTAGATCATCCGTAGTTGATTCTTGTTTTTCTATTTCTTCTACAAAGAAAATTGAAGTAATTATAATCATGCAACCATCTAGATAAAATTGGGTCATTACTTTATAACTAAAAAAGTAATCAATATGAAGAATCTATTATTAAGTCTAACTTTCATTGCAATCGGACTAGTGTCTCTTAATGCTCAAAAAACAAACTACTCTTTCAGTGAAACCTTTGAAGCAAATGGCCTAAATCAACTAACAGCTATTGTCGCAGATGGTGACATATCTGTGCAGTCACATAATAAAAATACTATTGAAGTTCAATTCGTGGTAACGAGAAAAGGAAAAGTTATCAAAGGAACCAAAGCTGAAATATTAAGTAAAATCCAAAAAGATGTCGAGATACTGATTAAAGAAGGATCAAATACATTAAACGTTATGATTGAAGAAATTCCTAGAAGCGGATTAAACAGTTTTAATAACTCTTATCATGTAGATATCAAATTCTTTGTCCCAAGCGAAACAAGTTGCGATATTACATCTTCAGATGGTGACTTGGCTATTAGTGGATTGGTACCTAACCAAAAATGCAGAACTTCCGACGGAGACATTGCTATGAAAAATATAAAAGGAAATGTCGATCTAATCACCTCGGATGGTGATATTGCCCTCAAGAATATTGACGGGGATGTAAAAGCAATAACTTCGGATGGAGATATAGCTGCAAAAAACATACTAGGAGATTTTGATGCCCATACCTCCGATGGAGATATCTCTAGAAGATAAAACAGTTGACTTAAGTTGTATCTAAGATTTCACTACTTGTACTACTTTAGTTGTGCAGGAGTATAATATAAATATGAAAACCCAGTAGATAATTTAAGTTTACTACTGGGTTTTCTTTTAGAAAAAAAACAAATCTGCTTTTATCTATTAATTTTCAGATCTGACTTATATTATAATCGGTCAATCGAGTGAATAATATAATGAGCACACTACTATACCGTCAATGTTCTCAAAGTCTCACCAACTTCTTCAGCCATATCTTTTTGATATTCACCTCCAATGTGCTTCGCAAAAAATCGCTCTACTTCCACATGCATAGCCAATCTATTCAAAGGCTTACGAAATCCATGACCTTCGTCAGTCGCAAGAAGATAAGTAACATCATGACCATTCTTTTTCAACACCTCGACAATCTGATCTGATTCCGCTTGTTTTACTCTTGGATCATTTGCACCTTGTACAATCATCAGTGGTTTATTGATTTTATCAGCACTGAAAAGAGGACTGGATTCTTTGATGAGTTTTTGTCCCTCTTCAGTTTCTGGATCACCAGTCATTTCATATAACCACTTCCTCCCAGCTTCCCAATAAGGAGGGATGCTTTCTAAAAGTGTGAATAGATTACTCGGTCCCACTATATCAACACCACAAGCATATACTTCTGGAGTAAATGCAAGACCTGCTAATGTAGCATATCCTCCATAACTACCTCCCATAATAGCTATTCTTTTAGGATCTGCAATTCCTTGTTCAATTAAGTACTTCGCTCCCCATGTAATATCATCTTGCATGAGTTTTCCCCATTGTTTATCTCCAGCATTGAGAAATGACTTCCCATAACCTCCGCTAGCTCTAAAATTTGGTTGCAACACAGCATATCCTCTATCCGCTAAAAACTGAACAGTCCCATTGTATCCCCAATGATCTCTTGGACCTTTGGGGCCACCGTGCACAAGAATAACACACGGTAGATTCTTTTTCACTGGAGCTGAAGTTGGTAAAGTTAAATAGCCTGGAATCGTAAGTTCATCACTACTCTTGAAAGAAATTGGCTCCATCGGTGATAATCTCTTTTCTACCGCTTTTAGTTCTGGTCTTGCCGTGTATTGGTGTTTGTATTCACCTGTATTCCAATTATACGACCACACTTCACTAGCAAATATATCTCCGCCTACATAGATTAACATTTGCTTATAATCATCTGTTGTAGACATAATTCCAACCTCTCTACCTGGAAACTTGGCTTCAAATCCATCATATAGTGCCTTCCATTCTTCGTTTCGCCAATACCTTCTTCGTTTGTCATCTACGTAACTCGTGCATATAATCTCCCTCGTATGTCTATGCATAAACAAGCTACCAAAATCCACTCTATTTTCAGGATCACTTTCGAATATCGATAATGTTTGGGTTTCAGGATCAAATTCATAGAGGGTAGAAAGATCAACATCTCCCTTATTAGATTCTAGATATGCATTTTTATTATCCGCTGACCACCCTACTATCTGTGCCCCTTCTTGTAGGTTAGTTGTGTAAATCAGTTTGAAATCAGAAAGATTAGTAGTAGACAATATTTCAGAAAATCCATTTTCATCTGTTCTATATGCCATTCTTATATTCTCATCCCAATCAAATTCCCAGCCGGTGATTCTTTCATTATTTTCGTAAAGTAATTCTAGCTTTTGGGTGCTTATTTGTAATTTGTATAGATCATGCCATGCTTTGTCTCTATCATTTATTCCTATCCATAGAAAATCAGGATTCTTACGGCTTACCTTATGAATCTGAACATTCACCTCATCTAGAGGAGTAAGATTATGACTTGGAGGATTAACCTCGTAAGGATCTACGCTGAATACGTTCATATTCTCGTCTCCATCATTATCATTTACAAACAATATATATTTTGAATCATGTGTCCAAAAATAACCCATAATCGGAGACTTACTTTTAGTAAGAAGCTTAGCCTCAACAAAATCTTGATTGACCTCTTTTACAAATAGATTTATTATTCCTTCATATGGTTTCATGAAAGCAATCATTTTGCCATCAGGTGATAATTGGCCTGCAGAGATTTCTGGATTCCCAAAAAATATTTCTCTATCTATAAGTTGTCTATTGGTATTTGTCATTTGGATATTCATTTGCTGCAAAAGTATAAAATTTACGTACTCTATGTTAAAACTCTTCGACCAAAAGTAGAACTAGAACTATATAAGTTAACAGCTCTATCAAGAATCGTGTGGGTCGATTATGTTAGCGACATTATATAACCGTAAGAAGATGCTAAACATTGACTAAATAATAATCAAATGATGTTATTATAAAATGATATTTGTCATTAACGATCCAGTCAGAATAGGACAATGGTAGATTATATTATTCCATTGATTGAAAATTAGTTTCTTTAAATGAAGCATAAATAATTTTAAGAATGAATTTTAGATAAATTTTTGATGTTTGTCCGACTTCTCTGAAGTCGCCATAGATTATATAGGTTTCTAACATAGTTGGACTTCTCTGAAGTCCTTTGATTATGTTTACCACCATCTTTGTTAAAGAGCCAAATTGACTCCCGACTTTTGTCTTATTACTATAGCTAACTGATTTGTCTTTCCCTCTACCTTATTAATCCCTAAAATCTAATCGTTTCAATAAGAATATTTTCATATTTGTAGTATGATTAAAGAAACAATAGACTGCGACATTCTAATCATTGGTGCAGGACTTACTGGTCTTACGATAGCATATCAACTCAGGAACGCAGGTTTCTCAGTCAAAGTAGCAGAGGCAAGAAGTCGAATAGGCGGAAGAATAGAAACTATAAAGACTGAAGCTGGCGAAAAAGTAGAAATGGGAGCCACTTGGTTAGGGAGAAAACATACCTATCTCACCAGACTATTGGCAGAATTGAACATAGCTACATTCGAACAAATCATCGGCGACACTGCCATATACGAAGCTATCTCTACCAGCCCACATTACTTAGCGAGGATCCCACCAAATCCAGAACCTTCTTTGCGTATATCCGGTGGCACAGAAGTCCTGATACAAAGACTATCTAGTCATATTAGTTCAGAAGATATCTTTCTAGATGCAAAAGTAGATAGTATAAAACGAGACAATAATAAGACTGTAACCGACTGTATTCACACCATTTTCAAGTCTAAAATTGTCATCTCTACTCTACCTCCAAACCTACTTGTGACTTCTATAAATTTTGAGAACCAATTACCTCAAGACCTTATCTCCATCGCAAGAAACACCCATACTTGGATGGGAGAGTCTATAAAAATTGCACTCACATACCCTACTCCATTTTGGCGTCAAGAACACCTATCAGGAACCATCATGAGTAATGTAGGTCCTGTCCCAGAGATGTATGACCATAGTAATGTAGAAGATAATAAATATGCATTAATGGGCTTTTTAAATGGTGGATATTTCCAACTGACTAAAGAGGAACGGTTAGCCATTATAATGAAGCAATTGAAAAAATACTTTGGAGAATTTGCAGAGACTTTCACCAGCTATGAAGAGAAAATATGGCGAACTGAAACGGACACCTTTACATCGTATGAATCGAATGTACTACCGCATCAAAATAATGGACACGACTTATACCAAGAATCTTACTTAAAAGATAGTCTGATGATGGCGGGTACTGAAACATCCACTTATTATCCAGGCTATATGGAAGGAGCTGTATATAGCGGCCTACTAACCAGTCAAAAGGTGATTAAACGTTTATCAGTCTAAATTTGCAATTATATCAAAACAACATTTTATTTGTATAAATAAATATATTTATAAATATGACAACATTTACTTCTTCATTGCCAAATGAACTTCTAGAAATGCTAAACCAAGTGGCTTCTCAGCAAAAAGTACCTAAAAATAAGGTGATAGAAGAAAGCCTTAAAATGTATTTTGAAGAGCTTGAAAGACAAGAGTACATTACTAAATTCAGGAAACTAAGGGATGGCAAAGAATTAAATCAAATTGCGGAGGAAGGTATGAAAGACTATATCAATCAACTTGAACAATATGATTAGTTCTGGCGAGATATGGTTGATTGATTTTAACCCTATAGTTGGGAGTGAACAAAGTGGAAGACGCCCCGTTGTGGTTATTAGTTGAAATGCAATGAATAAAAACTACAACTTATCAATTGTAACTCCGATAACCTCTTCTATTAAAAAGATGCCTGGATCAGTAATTCTCACTCCTAACGAAACCAACAACCTGACTAAAACCTCTGAAGTATTAGCAATACATGTTAAAAGTGTATCTCATCATAGGTTTCATAAAAAAATAGGAGTAATCGAAATATCTGAATTATCTAAGATCAAAGAGAATATAAACAAGATCTTAAAGTACTAAAATCAGTTATATCAATCAACATAAGCATGAAATCATCAAGAAAAATAGATCACATCGTTTACTCAGTGCTTGATCTAGATAAAGCAATGGATCATATAGAGAAAGAATTAGGAATCCGTCCTGTATTCGGTGGCTATCACAAAACGCAAGGCACAAAAAATGCATTACTTAATCTCGGTGATGGATGCTACTTGGAGATTCTTGCAATAGACAATCAAAATAAAGATATAAACACTCCACGATGGATGGGTATAGATCTGATAACAGAGCCTAGAATTACTAGATGGGCTGTGAAGTCAGAATCTATTGATCTGGATAGCAAAATACTCAAGTCTTTCGATAAGACTATGGGAGAAATTTATGAAGGATCAAGAAAAACGACCTCGGGAGAAACACTAGCTTGGAAGATGATACTTCCTCTAGCGAGTCCAGAAATAGAGCTTATGCCATTTATGGTAGATTGGTCTAGTTCAGCTTTTCATCCTACAGAAAAACTGGAGAATACCTGCTTAATAAAAGATATTACCTTCGCAGGTAATATACCCGACAAAAATAATCTAGTCTTTGATGAACTTGACATCTCGCATAACATTACTAGATCAGCCAATAATAAGATATCAGTGACTATTGAAGGTCCAAATGGTTTAATCATTTTAAAATAACATATGTACAGATTTATTATAATACTTTTCGTATCGCTAAGTTTAGCGTCTTGTAAAACAAATAAAATGGACAAGGATTCTTCCTCTGGACCGTCCGCAGAAAAAATCATTCTGGAAGCTATTCAAGCTCATGGAGGCGATAAATACAAAACAGCAAATTATAGCTTTACTTTTAGAAAGAAGCAATACACATTTCAGAATACGGGAGTCAACTACAAATATTCTGTAACAAGTGAAAGGGATGGCAAAGTCACAAAAGATGTAATGTTCAATGAAGGTATGACGAGGCACATAGATGATGTATCAATTCCATTGTCAAAAACGGAACAGTCCAGATACTCTCAAGGCGTAAATTCTGTGATCTACTTTGCAACTTTACCGCACAAACTAAAAGATAAGTCTGTCAATAAAAAGTACATAGGCGAAACGACTATAAAGAACAAAGACTATCACATAATAGAAGTTTCTTTTGATGAAGAAGGTGGTGGAAAAGATCATGATGATCAATATCATTACTGGGTCAATAAAGACACAAAGCTCATTGATTATTTTGCATATAACTATACCGTAAATAACGGTGGAGTGAGATTCCGATCAGCATACAATAGTCGAAATGTAGATGGGATCATCTTCCAAGATTATATCAACTTCAAAGCACCTGTTGGGACACCGTTAATCAATTTACCAGGTCTATATGAAATGGATAAACTAACGCAACTGTCACTAATAGAGACTGCAGACATTCAAAAAATATAAATGATTTAGGATTGGTCGAGGTGCATAATCTCGATCAATCTTTCATTACGATAGGGTAATCATATTATATTGATTCGCTTTTAGTTATAAGCGCTTTGCGCACTCAGAGATGTATCCTGAAACACAATTATAGGTTTATGACTACTCAACTAAATATTCTAGTTTAATTTTACTGCGCAAACACCTCTTTCAGCTTCGATTGAAATCGAAGCGACATTGGCGACTCGGGCTTCGCTATCCGATATGCAGTGAATCACCCAGATGGTCGAGTTTCGTAACCTTGATCAAACTATAATAACCCCAATTAACAAATCTATCACCTAACCACAACAACCTTCCCTTCAAATATCTCATCCTCCCCATCATAGATCTTGTAAATATAAACTCCAGAAACCAAATGCGCAAGATTAAGCACATTACTCGCCCTATCCAACTCCGCTGACATCACCTCCTTACCTGACACATCATAAAATCGAACTACTCCATCCAACGCTATATAATTATGAAAATTAATAGTCAAATAATCGGATGTTGGGTTTGGATAGATACTTACATCTACTGATAGCTCTTGATTGATCGTAGATGTAGTGCCAAGCATGATCGTCTTACAGCTCGTACTCGTGTCATAGATATTACTCACAGTAAGGCAGACTTCATAGACACCTTTCTCGGCATAGATATGATTCGGTTCTAGCTCATCTGATGAATTCCCATCTCCGAAATCCCACTCATAGTCTTGTGGATCATAGTAGCTGAGGTCAAAGAAGTGGAGACG
>CALKXE010000211.1 GCA_938003955.1 uncultured Saprospiraceae bacterium
CACTGCATAAGCAATATGGTGCATTCCTGGTCCTTTCTTAGCTAAGAACTTACTAATAGGTCCATCATCACCGATGGGGGCGAGCAGTTCTATTTTATTGGGTCCTTGACGGAAAAATGAAGTAGTAACCTTCTCGGATAATACCTCTTCTCTTTTATATGGTTTCACTCCGAGTAAGCTCTCGTATAGTGCTTCGCCCTCTTCGAGAGAATTGACTGCGATACCTATGTGTTCTATTTTTTGCATTGTTATTTATTGAAGATAATATCTCATTGACAGCCCAATAGAATAAATAGATCCAGTATGTCCGAATACGTAGTTATATGAGATTGGAATGCCTAATAAAAGACTCTTTGATAAGTATGATGAAAGTGATAGTTCTGCATAGGTAAGACCGTATAAATAGTCCCTTCTTTTATAAATACCTGGACCTACAAGTAAGTCACCAACAATATTTCTACTTTGTAAAAACCTCATGACCACAGATGAACGAAATGAAATAAAATGTTCTTGTAACACATTACTATTTGATGAGTTAGGTTGTTGGAAAACTGTTGATGCACTAGAACCACTCTGAGGAGATATTCCCATTCCAAAGCTAGTAAGTGAAGAACCAAGCTTTCTATCTTTTAAGTCTGCATAGCCTACTTCAGTCTGCCATTGGAACCTTCCCGATATCTCGGCTCTGAAACTTGCTGTGAAAAGAACGCCTGAATCCTTAAATGAACTAGTACCCCTTTTCAATTCAAATGCTTGTACGCTTATTCCCCCTGAAATTTGTTGACCAAAAGAAAGTAAACTGATTCCTAACAACGGAATAAGTAGCATTAGTTTGTGCATAATATTAGAATTTCAATTCCACAGAAATAGGACAATGATCACTCCCCATTATCTGAGTATGGATTTGTGATTCAGTGATATTATCTTTTAGTGACTCGTCTACCAAGAAGTAATCAATTCTCCAACCTACATTTTTTGCTCTTGCACCAAACCTCACGCTCCAAAAAGAATATTCTACTTTTTCTGGATACAACATACGATATGCATCCACAAACCCTTTATCTAAAATATTCGAAATACCATCAATTTCAACTTGGGTATATCCACTTGTCTTATTGTAGTTTGGTTTTGGTCGAGCAAGATCTATTGCTTGATGCGCTACATTGAGATCACCTGTTAGGATTACTGGTTTTGTCTCTCTCAAGTTCGCTAAATAATTTGCGAATGCAGTATCCCATGTAGCTCTATATTCTAACCTTTTCATGCCAGCTCCACTGTTGGGCACATAGACATTCACCATATAGAATTTCTCAAATTCGGCACAAATGACTCTGCCTTCAGTATCGTGCTCTTCGATTCCGATTCCAGTAGATACCGATATCGGCTCCACTTTACTAAATATAGAAACACCAGAATATCCTTTTTTTACTGCAGATGTTACATTGATTGTATACCCCTCAAGATTAGCCAACGCTTCTAGTACCTGATCATCTTGCGCTTTTGTTTCCTGAATACAGTATATATCCGCCTCAGATCTCCCTACCTCATCGATAAAGTCTTTCTTCACAGCCGCTCTCACTCCATTTACATTCCAGGATACGATTTTCATATATTTAAAATTTTATTTGCTTAAAAAAATCAACGATTTATATTTAATCATCTACTTGAGTGTCTAAGCGTGTCCACCAGAATCATAAAAAATAAAAATTTAATGGAACAAGTTTCAATTTTTCTTTGAATTGGAACAAGTTTCATTTTGAATTGGAACAAAAAATAAACCAATGATCTTACTATTTCCTCTGGTCTATATAGCTCAGTTCATCGGTGTTTCGATATGTTTCTTTTATTTAATTGCGAAAGTAATGGTTTTAAATAGGTTTTTGTTGAATTCCTGAATTGTCTAGATTTCTAGCCCGAGAATTTTAATTCTCTACTCTAGCCTTCGTTTTTGCTCCTCAGGCCAATTTGCTGATCAATATATTATGACTCCAATGCGTCAACTCAACACTTGAAAACTACCTTAACCTAGACAATCCACCATCGACGCCTATTACCTGTCCAGTAATCCAACTACTGTTGTCGTCTAGCAGAAACAAAGCTGTTTGAGCGATATCATTTGGTTGACCGATCCGTTTAAGAGGATGCCTGTTGTTACTCGCTTCTATTCTATCTTCGGATGATAATATACTGCCTGACAATGGGGTATTTACCAGAGATGGAGCAATACAGTTCACTCTAATTTTAGGAGATAATTCGGCAGCTAGAGATCTTGTTAGACCTTCTACTGCACCTTTCGCAGAAGCGATACTAGCGTGAAATGCCATTCCTTGCTGTACTGCTACGGTACTAAATAGGACAACAGATGGTTTGCTTCCCGACTTCTTCATTGGTTTCAGCGCCGCCTTTATGACTTTTACAGCACCCAAGACATTAAGTTCATAATCATGACGAAAAACATCAAGAGATAAAGACCTAAACGGTTTTAGGCTAATAGATCCTGGACAATAGACAAGTCCATCTATCGTGTCTGGCAAAAAATCACTAGGAATTTCATCTTCGAGAATATTATGGTTAAGATGTTCATAAGATAGCGATGCTGGGAAGTCAGGCTCCGACCTAGAGATAGAATATATATTTGCTCCTTTCTCTCCCAATAATTCACCAATGGCATGACCTATTCCTGAGCTGGCACCTATAACTACGATGTTTTTGTTTTGCATGATTGTTAGTTTCTAATTTAATATAGAACTAACAAGTGCAGAGATGAATTGGTTGTTTATTTCTCGAAAGTATAGAAGTGATCGTCTAATTTAATCTGGGACTTTAGCTGTTACTACATATTGATATTGCAGGGTCGTATCGTCTATACTTATGTCAATATATCCAGCATCCAACAGATCCTTTTCTAGACTTTTTACGCTTACGATATTTTCTTGTGATGGTGTTGGTACATGAATATCAGGTGCTTTAAAATCTGATATAACCAATGTTCCTCCTTTGACAATCCCAGCTCTAAGCGTTCTCAAGTACCCTTGTAGATCCTCTATATATCCAATTGTATTTACAATGAGCGCTTTGTCTATTTCTCCAGTATTAATCATGGGATTATTAGGCTCAGCAAGACGGGTTTCGATATTTGGCTTATCCGACTTATAAGTATCGATATAAGCTAGCATCTCCTCGTCAATATCTATTGCAATAACTCTCTTACTCAAATGTGCCAAATGAAAAGTAAAATATCCAGTTCCTGAACCAATATCTGCAACCGTTTTCCCTTCTAAATCCCCTAATTTACTGACGATAAAAGTAGGTTGTTGCCATGATGCCCGACCCAAGTCCTCTGCACGCGACGACCCAACTCTATCCTCGAGCGAAGGTGGAGATATTCGTTTTGGTTTAAAAAAACTACCTCCTTCTCCGACACAGGAGAAAACAGTAAGAATGACTAATAAGTAGAGTATATATTGAAAGTTGTTTTTTTGCACAGATCAAAGATATCAAAACTTTTGTTTCTTTTGCGAAGCGAAGGCCTAAAGCGATGCATTCTGCATAACAGATCTTAGTAGTCTTTGCTTTATTTTCGACTCTTAAAAAGGTAGAAGAAAAATGCAACTAGCAACAACGCCGTCCAGCCAATAATCATACTCCAATTCCAAGTATTCGTTATTGGGCTACCATCCCCTATCTGCACTAGTCCAGCCCAATAATAAGGATGAGATCTTAATTTATCTGCAGATTCCAGATAATCTAATTTAGCATGTCGAAGGGATTGAGCTTTTGATTTTCCTTCCTTAAGGTGAGTATACATTCCTTTTATTATTTCAGAAGAAGAATAATCGTCTATGGACCAAAGACTAGACACAAGACTCTTTACTCCAGCCTCGAAGAAACCCCTAGAGAGACTTATAACTCCTTCTCCTTTTTGGATTTCACCTTGCGCTGTATTACAGGCTGCTAAAACTACCAGCTCTGGACTTATATTTAGGTTTTGTAGGTCATAATTTGTTAGTGA
>CALKXE010000212.1 GCA_938003955.1 uncultured Saprospiraceae bacterium
GGGAATGGACCACCTAATATCTCAGTAAATGTTGCAAATCCAATTATTCCACCTCCTGATGGCAATGGCAAAGGAATCGCACCTGTATCAGCATCTCCCATATAGCCACACGTATGAAAATAATCTATAGAACCCGTCGGTGTAAACCACCCCTCATCTAGACAATCTATTAAGGAACTATAATTTCGATCTACTGGGCAACAAGATTGCTCTTCAAAGCTTTTTTCTATCAAGATATTTGTTGATCCAGAGCAACTGCAATCTTCCGTATCTAGAAGATCTATCAAACCATCTCCATCATCGTCTATCCCATTCGTACAATCTTCCGCTCCATGGATAGATCCAGAGAGCACAAAGAAAAATATGCTCATGCATAGCATTTTAAAAATTCTTTTATTTTCTGACTTTATCATAATGATGACTTTTCTGATTGATGAAACAATTGCTGGGTATGTGTAAAGAGAAATAAGAGCTAAAATCTATCAATACTTATTATCCGATATTGCTACACAATTTCCATTTTATATTAAACAACCAATTATGAGTTTACCCTACTTGGTTTTAGAATTAATATGAAATTCAATAAAAAAACTTGCTAGAGCATCATGCTTACTTGTGATGTTTTAGATTCACCCTTAGGCGTGAAAGTATTATTTGCCGAAATGAGAGCAATAGGGATTTTAATTGGCAGTGATTATGATGTGCTATAGGTGTTTGTAATTACCGGTTCGCAGTATATGAGTATTTATTGCGGAATATTTGAAGCCACCTGATCGCTAAAATAAGAAGAGATATTTTTTTCACTTTGACTATTTAACCTAAAAATAATCGTGCATCCGTCTTAATGAAGAAGCGAGTTGAAATAAATCTTCTCCTCCTCTTTCCATATATAAATCATACGTCTCATGAACACCTATTTTGTCGATTCTTTGTGGCTTTAGTTTCCGTAATGAAGTAAAAAAGATTCTAAATTTTGACTACCCCACCGCAAGCAGATGGAGCATTCTCCAAAATTTCCCCAACCTAAGAGGTCGGAAATCGAATCTTTTTGTGGTAAAGTGTTTTTATGACTCCGACGCAAGCATCAGAGAATTTAAGGATTAAATTAAACTATCCCATCCATCCATTCTATCAAATCTTCAGGACCACCCCCTTGCAGATCAGAATTCTTTATTTTTTCCATGGCTCTTTCAATAGATTTGTTGACCATTTCATGTTCAATAAACTCGTCATCCTTATGTCCCATATCTTCCAATAAATTTTGTATCCGTTCCGGATTAAATGCTGACATAAGTGGATCACTAAGGGAAACGTGGACCAATACATCATCAGCATTCAGGGATTCTATAAATTTCTTTTCCTTGTCGAGATCATAGTGCCGCTCTAGAAATACGAACTTCCTTCCTGCGATCCTAGATGGAAGAATATCTTTGGCCGTCATCACTCCATTGGGTACGTATTCTCTCCTGAAAACATCCTCAAAGTGATTACAAGTTACTTTTGACCAGGCTATAAAAATGAGAGTTGTCTCCTCTTTGGCCATTCTGGTGCAAGCCTTTTCTTTTGCCGCTTGATTCATCCATACGCGAACATTAATTCTAGGGCCTTGGGGCTTCTGTTTGAAAAAATCTAGAAATGACATAATAGTAATTGTTAATTTGTTAGTTCAGTGTAAGGGTTTTAAAGTCCGTTTTGTTTTTTAAAAATATGGATATTGGTTCCTTATCTAATATTCAGATTTTAATAACGCAAAAATTATTGAATCATCCATTTTGCTATTATGAAAATAATGGTGTTTTAAAAACCCTTCTTTCTTAAATTTCATTCTTTTCAACAATTTAATCGAAGGCATATTATTGGGGCTTACAAACGCTTCTATTCTTTCTAAATTCATATTGTTAAACCCATAATTAACTATTGATATTATTGCTTCTGTCATAATACCTTTATTTTTATAGTTATCATCAAACAGTCCATATCCTATTTCCGCTCGATTGTGGTCAGTGTACCAAGTATGAAATCCACACCAACCAATGATCGCATTTGATTTTTTATCAATTAATTGATGGTAAAGGAATCTTTTATTATGTGTAGAAAGGCCTTTATTGTACTTTTCTTTTTCTTCCAATAGTTTTTCAATCGAATCTAATCCAAGAATACTTAATTGCTCATCTTGCGTCATATCAGAATAGATAGAATCAAAGATCTCTTGTGTAAATTTCCTCAAAATTAATCTGTCAGTTATTACTTCTTCAAATTTCATTTTTATTCTGACTATCGTTCGCTAAACTGTTGATTATCAATATTCTTTTTCTTACTCAAATTTATCTTTTTATCTCCAATATTTCATAAATATCAATTCCATTCAAATTCATCTTGGTTTCAAGCTTTTTTATAGCGTGAATTAATAAATCAAAACCAATATCCAATAGAAAAATGTGGCCAAAACCCAATTCTAAAAGAATTTTCTTCTATAAAAGTATTTGAAACTTCTTCTACGGAATGACTAACGATGCTGCCCATATAGCTTGTTAAACCCAGCTCTATTGTTAAACTTCTGCCTAGTGGTCTATATACATACCCTATCTGCATATTATAAATAAATCTATTATTATTGTAATCAAAATTAAGCGTTGGGTTAAGAATATCTATAATAATAGGACCACCATAGTGATATGTCGCTCCAATATTAGTAGATAGAAAATGACTGCTAAAATCATTCCCCCACTTTTTATTCAGCATTATTGGAACTGAAACAGAATTCCATCCCCTATCTTTCATAAACCCAAATCCAGCCCTTAATCCAAGGTTACTGATAGTATTAGTTAATATTTGACATTCTAGATTTACAGTGTACAGTGTATTAATTCCAGCACCTAGAAACTCTACATAGACGTTATATACCCTATCTTCATTTTCGCTTATGGGAACATTTTGGGCATTCAATATATTTAAACCTAAAAGGCATACAAAACAACACAAGATTCTATTTTTCAATGCTGTTCGCCTTTTCATTTCTTTTAGTTGTATTTAATAATAAACATAGAGTATTATTTCAAATTTCTAAAGCAAACCTTAGTATAGTTAAATAATTTGACCTGGAAAATTAAATGAATTATGATAAGGAACTATTTCATTTGCGTAGTGCAAGCCAAGTCACAGTTATGTTTTCCAAAAGTGACACCAACGAAAATAAAAAAATAAACGTCCTATAAAGTAAATGATAAATTATGTATAAGATACTAAGCCTCTCATTTCTAATTCTAATCTGTTTAGGATGTAATGATGACCAATTAGGGAATGCAGAGTCTGAGTGTGAATATATTCATTCGATGGGCTTATCTATAGAACCGATGAATGAATCGATCTTGGTCAACTACGGGTTTTTTAATCTTGCTAACAGCCCTATTGATCCAGCTCCAGCTCCAGAATTAAGTTGTGAACCACAGACAATAGAAATATTGATTTCAACTGATGGTATTAATTTTGAAAATTCAGCAACACTGGAAGAAATTAGTGGATCCTACCTCATTGAAGACCTACAAGATTGTGAACTCATAACAGTAAAACTTGAAGGAAGGCATACTGATTTAAAAACCGTTTCCACTACAAGAACAGCAATCGTAGGAGAAATTCCATTGCCACAATTAACTAACAATCCTCTTTCAATGGAGGGCTTCACTTTAGCAAGTGATTCAGATCAATTTATCTATAATACATCTTCTGACAATTGGTATCTAAGCGCGATGAGCAATCCATCGCAAGGTCAACTCATTTTTAATGATGTCACCCGCACAGAATGGAATCCAAGTGAAAGCAATAAAGTAGCGGGAGTTGAAAATACTCTCGTCCAAATCCTACCAAACTTAAACGGATCCACCGCGAAATACCTGGTTGAATTCGATCTCAATACCGGAATCAAAGAAATCCTACATGAGATAGAGGACCATATGGATTTTAACAATAATGTATATAGTCCAGAACTGTATTGGATTCATCAATTTCATTATAGCCTTGATGGACAGAGTATATACTTTATATCAAATAAAGATAATGG
>CALKXE010000213.1 GCA_938003955.1 uncultured Saprospiraceae bacterium
AAAATAGAATTGAGAATTGAGAATTGAGAATTGAGAATTGAGAATTGAGAATTGAGAATTGAGAATTGAGAATTGAGAATTGAGAATTGAGAATTGAGAATTGAGAATTGAGAATTGAGAATTAGATACAGCTTTATAATCAATGGAATCAATTAAAAACCAAAGAACTTCAAAGAAGTCGGACCATAATTTTAATGTTCATAAAATAATTTACCCACATGATTCATTATAGGATCAATCAAACTACAAAGCTTTGATTCTTTCTTCTAATTGCCTTAATGCACTTTTACTATATCCTTTAGGCTCATAGACGATGTTTCCTTTTTGATCAACAAGAAACATTCTAGGCAGAGCTGAAACTTCTAATTCTTTCACTAAATAACCATACTCATCGTGAAGTACTTTAAAATCCCAGCGCTTTTTATACGCCATATCAAATACTTTAGGATGATCAGTAGGTGTGTCAATTGAAATCGCAAGTAATTCGAAATCGTATTCTTCTGACCAGTTACAATATACTTCCTGCAGTGCTTTGAGTTCTCCACGACATCGGCTACACCAGGTAGCCCATACACTCACTAAGTATATCTTTCCCTTTGGCATATGAGACTCTAGATACGACTTCTCACCAATCTCATTTTTTACATGTATTTTCAGAGGTTCTTTAGTGGACCCATGTACCGAATTAAAAGGAAAAACACTCTGAGACATTAAAACATTAATGCACAGAAATAAGATCGATGTTATAATAATTCGCATAGTATACAGATGATTGAAAGGTTAAATTTAATCATATAATCTCAACACTAGTAATAATGAATGAACAAGTCAAAAGATTGATATAATTGTTTCTAATAATTATATCCTCTGATAGAATATATTCTTGTTTATCAGGTTTAAATTCCACTCCTGCTTAAATGCATCAAATTGCTTTAAAGAATTGCCAAAAACATATAAACAAACCCTTATTGGATTTATCCCAACAATTTATAGAATCATATTTAAACGGTTTAATAACCCAGCTTTTGCAACAAGATATGCATACTTGAGATAAAAAACACATCATCACTCCCCTCTCAAGTACTCCCCTACATTCTTCTCAATCCTTTCATTCACATCCGAAGCATCAGCTCTATCAAACTTCTTACCTGATATCACTTCATATAACTCTATATATCGTTCCGAAACTAGATTTACAAAATCATCTGGCATGTCTGGCATCGTCTGTCCTTCCTTTCCTTGGAACCCGTTATCCATCAACCATTCTCTGACGAATTCTTTGCTGAGTTGCTTTTGAGGTTCATCGTTCGCTTGGCGTTCTTCGTACCCTTCAGCATAGAAATATCTAGAACTATCTGGCGTATGAATCTCATCCATTAGAATGATTTCTCCATCTATCAATCCGAATTCATATTTAGTATCAACTAAGATGAGACCTTGCTCAGCAGCCATCTCTGTTCCTCTCCAGAATAATTGAAGTGTATAATCTTCCAACTGATCCCACTGAGCCGCTGTCACTATTCCTTGTTTAAGAATTTCTTCTTTTGAGATATCTTCATCGTGACCTTCTTCTGCCTTGGTTGCTGGAGTGATGAGTGGTCTTGGAAATCTATCGTTTTCTTTTAGACCTTCGAGCATTACTTCACCGCATAATATCCTTTCTCCACTTTTATAGGTTCTCCATGCATGGCCTGCCATATAACCTCTGACAACCATTTCCAACATAATAGGCTCACACTGTCTACCGACCGCTACATTAGGATCTGGAGTAGCTTCTAGCCAATTGGGTACGATATCTCTAGTCGCATCGAGAAAATGTTTCGCTACCTGATTCAATACTTGACCTTTATAAGGAATAGCTCGAGGAAGAATATGATCGAATGCTGATATCCTATCAGATGCGACCATGACTAATTTATCCTCTACAAAATATACATCTCTAACTTTTCCATTGTACACCTTTGTTTGTCCTGGAAAGTTAAAGTCTGTTGTAGCAATTGCATTCATAAGGCTGTTATTTTTCAGTATATATTATATTCATTATATGATGCTATAAAAGTATAGCTTTCGCTCAACATTCGACTATTTTTTTAATTCTTTTCAGAATAATTACTGTTTTAATTTTTATCTCCTCATATTTGCCATTTAGCCCAAAATCATTAAAAATCACCGAATTTGTACTGGTTAGACAACATAGATAAATACATAGAACATTTCGCTTCTCCAGCTATACAGCAGAGAGGGAAAACATTGGCTAATATTGGCGCTTTGAGATCGGTAGAATACGACACCGAAAAGAACAAAGGTGTCGCCGAAATCAGCTCAGGAGAAGTCTACACTGTAAAAATAGACAATGGTGTCAGCCAGGATTTCCGTAATATCAATACAGAATGTAATTGTGACTACGAAAACGGAATGTGCAAGCATGAAGTAGCTGCACTGCATGGATTAAAGAAGAAATTCCAATACAATTCTGCGGCGATCATTAATATTATAAATCAGACCAACACGATTCATAATAGCTCTAGTGAACTAGAGATGAATGATGACTTACTGTCCAAGTATACACTTGATGCTCAATATCCACCGAGGGTTAGAGAATCAATAGAAATGGTGGTAAAGTATAATACGATCTCAGAAAAGCTCCTCTCATTCGATATTGGGGAGAAGGCTTATCGATGGGAAAAAGAAAAATACGAATACGAAACTGTCACTTTTCTGATGGCATCAGACAAACTCACTACTCGTTGCACATGTAACAAACAGGTGATGGAACTCTGTAATCATCAAATGAAGGCAGTACACCATATCTTTATAGAGTTAGGCTTACCAGATTTACTGAAAAACTTCCCAAGTGTAGATGCTTTGAGAGAAGTAGCTGCAACTGAATATGGACTTTCTAGTTCAGAAGAGGTAGATAAGTTTTTCACACTTACCCTTACGAACAAGGGACCAGAGTTCATGCCTAAGGATAAAGAATTGGTATCATACTCTGATCATATATACTTAGTCAAGAAGTTAGAGCAGATCAACTCTACGACTCCATATAATGCGATCAGTGAAAATGATAACATCGATGACAATCTTCAAGGGGTTTCTATCTTCTTGGATAATGAGTCTGATACCATTCCAATTAGAATGCATATCATCTCTGGAAAGTCGAATAAAAAAAGTGAAAAGATTGTAAGTAGTGTTACCAATGTAGATGACCCTTCGCAGATTAATCCTGCATTAAGGAGCATCTTCCTTGATTACGAAAAAATAAAAAGTCTATATAACAATCAGTTTCCTGATACCGTGCATCCTAAGATGCTCAACCTTCTTACAAAACATAAAGAGACGTTACTTACTGTACCGTTATACTTTATGAAAGAGAAGTTTAGTTTCAGGAGAGCAGACATGAGAAATGTAGAGTTCTCAGAAATGACAGCAAAGGTATTGATCAAAGCAAGATCAAACAAGGCTCAATATGTGATGGAAGGCTTCATCTTATTTGGTCAAGAAGAAGTCCCAATTAAATCATTGATTGGAGAAATAAATTCTTTGCTATTATTTCATAACAATCAGTTCTTTGTCATCGATAACTTGAGAGCGAGCCGTTTGATACAGCTACTGATAGAGCGCCCAATACTTAAGTATTCAATCAAATCTAAAGAATCTTTCAATCAACAAATAAGTCAGCTTTCTTATGTTGCCAATCTAGATTTTGCTGGTGACGATCTTGTAATCGCAGAGAAAAAAATAGAGATTGTAGAAAAGAGCATTGATCTTTCGGAAAATTCTGAAAGTCTAATTTTACAGCCACTTATCAAATACGAAGACGACAAAACGTATAGGCCAAAAATAGATGCAGAGCATATTATTGATACCGAAGATGGCTTAGTAACGATAAAGAGGGATAATGAACAAGAAAATCATTTCATCACTTCTTTAGCTGCATTTGATACTGATTTTGAAAAGCAAGCTCATCTAGGATTTTTCTATAAAAATCTAGATTCAGTTATCAATACACCATGGATATTTGATCTATATAGGTATTGTAAAGAAAACGAAATTACAATCACAGGTTACGAGAACCTCGAGAAAATAAATTACAATCCTAACGAAGCTAAGATAAATATAAGCCTTAGCTCAGGAATGGATTGGTTCGAAGGTGACATTGATATGAAATTCGGAGATTTATCCGTAGAGTTAAAGTCCCTCAGAGATGCAATCTTAAATAATGATACGACTGTAAAACTTACAGATGGTACGCAGGGTCTCCTTCCTGAAGAATGGATAGAACGATTGTCTGCCATGTTCAGGAATAGTGATGTTGTAGATGGTAAGTTATTGATCAGTAAAATGAAGTTCAATCTTATTGATTCGCTTTTTGATGAGATCAATGACGAACAACTTAAGATGGAGATCGACTATAGAAAGCGACTTCTAATGGATTTCGATAATATAGAAGAAGTACCTCTTCCGGAAACAGTCAACGCAGAATTGAGACCTTACCAGAAAACTGGTTTTTATTGGTTGAAGTTCTTGGATGATTTCGGTTTTGGTGGTTGTCTAGCTGATGACATGGGACTTGGAAAAACCTTACAAGTAATCACATTTTTAGCCTATAAAAAATCACAAGGTGCAGGTACTAACCTAATCGTTCTTCCTAAGTCACTCTTGTTTAACTGGGAAGATGAGATTCGTAAGTTCTGTCCAGATCTGACTTATCTTATCTATCATGGTAGTAAGAGAAAACTAGAGTTGAAAAACTTTGAAAAGTATGACATGGTTCTTTCTACATATGGAACTGTGACGAATGATATAGAAGACATCATGGTTCATCACTTCTCTTATTGTGTACTGGATGAAAGTCAAGCTATAAAAAACCCAACAAGTAAGCGATACAAAGCTATGCGACTCGTCAAATCTAATAATAAGATAGTAATGACGGGTACACCAATCGAAAATCAGACTTTCGATTTATATGCACAGTTTAACTTTATAAATCCTGGGTTCTTCGGGTCTGCCAATCATTTCAAAATGAACTTCGCGGAGCCTATAGACATGTATGGAAACCAAGCTGTAAGTACAGAATTACGAAAATTGGTTAAACCATTCCTCCTAAGAAGAACCAAAGAACAAGTAGCAAAAGATCTTCCGCCTAAAACTGAGAGCATCATCCACGTGGAGATGACTAAGAAACAGCGTGTAATCTATGATGCATTCGTTCAGAGATATAAAGACTATGTAAGTCAGAAGATCAGTGAGAACGGTATTCAGAGATCTAAGATGTTTGTCATAGAAGCATTACTGAAACTTAGACAGATATGTAACTCCCCTGCCCTATTGAATGAGGACAAAGAGTATCCGAATGAGTCAGTGAAGATCGATGTAATTATGGAACGACTATCTGAATTGGTAGGCGGTCATAAAGTATTGGTTATTTCTCAGTTCACTTCGATGTTATCACTTATCAGAGAGAAAGTAGAAGCAGCTCAAATTCCATATTCTTACTTGGATGGTTCGACTCGAAATAGAAAAGAAGTCGTAGATCAGTTCAATGAGAATGATGATTACAGAGTCTTTTTACTATCACTTAAAGCTGGTGGTGTAGGATTGAATCTTGCTTCGGCGGATTATGTATTCTTAGTAGATCCGTGGTGGAATCCTGCAGCAGAATCACAAGCAATAGATAGAGCACACAGAATAGGTCAGAAAAATCAAGTATTCGCATATAGAATGATTTGTAAAGACTCTATCGAGGAGAAAATACAACAACTGCAAGCGAAGAAACGTAAAATGGCAAAGGATATCATACAAGTAGAAGAGAGCTTTATCAAGTCTCTTACGCAGGATGATATTATGGCGTTGTTTAGTTAATTATATTTGAATATGGTGTCAATTAAAATTATAGTTGACACCATATCCAAAAATAATGGAAAAGTAAATCCTAATCCGTTTTTAGATCTTCATTACCGATGTTAATTACACATTAGGGATGATAATTAATAGCTCTATCTTGGTTGAGTGTAAGCCCCCTCAGCCATTGTATCTTCTAATTCCTCAGAGGACAAAAAGAAGTCTTTGGAATAGCAAAAACAAAATGTACCTACTAGATTAATGAGATTGTTTTAAAATTCCGTTTTAAGAAACATCCTCTAGCACACCAATAAACTTCCGTAAAACATTAGCTTTAATCACATCAAGGGATTCGCTTTTGTTACTCCGTAAATCCCCGCTTTATTAGGCTATTAAAGTTTTCAACTTCCTCTAAATATACGATCAACACTAGTTATTACCCCAAGAGTATACAATTGAAGCTTGATCAAAAACCGAGAATTTGATTTTTGTCATATTGTGTCTATAAGAATAGATACCTCTGATTGATGATTGATAGCGTATAGAAAAAACTTTAGATAGTTTTTGTTCGATTCGAAAAGGGAGCTTCAAGCTCAAATAATCGCCTCCTATACTTCTAAATACATCAGCTCTCAAAATGTCATTTGATGCAAAATCGACTTTTATTCTTGCTAAGCTCACAATGGCTCCAAGTGATAATGTCGTCTGTTGACTTGATACAATATATCGATATACCGCTACATGCCCTTGCAGTGCACTCTCTGCTGTTACTGTTCTTTCTTCACCTAATAGAATCGGCATAAACTGATCATTTCTATATGCCAAACCAAACTCCAATCTATATTTCTCCTTAACAAGAACATCCACTGCAAGTTGAGGACCAAAGGATACTTTTGATTGTATATCTATTCCAGTTGGTTTTAAAACGAAATAATCATTTGAATTAAAAGGGCTCATTGATATAGAAAACTGAGCACTACAAAATATAGGAAATAGCATTAATAGAAGAAAATAAACTCCTTTGAGGTCTAGCATATTTATGTAATTAGTAGAACATAGAACGGCTAATTATTCAATATATTATTCCATACAAGACGATAGAATTAAACACAAAATTTAGACTTCATTTTTATTTCGCGAAAAAATATTTAAGATAATTCCTTATAATCCATCACGTAATGATGGTAGCATCACCTATCTTTTTTTGAACTGTACTACCTTACACAGATTACTTTCAATATCAAAAATAGATTACTATATTCTAAGATCAGACAATGCTAATTGCCAGTATTTTCGCTTTCAGGGTCAGTTGGCACAATTGAAAATCTATAAACTGTACTATCAGTGGGCACGTTATCTAAGGTAAGGCCGAAGTCATTAGTCCCAGTACCAACGAACGTTGTATCTGACGGTGATAATGGAGTCCCTACTAATGCATAACCATAAGCGAATGTGGTGGGAGAGAATGAAGTAACATTGAACACTCCAGAAAAAGGACCTAACGAAAACGCATCCTCAGGATTATTAATACTACTTGATCCCATATGCAGTTCAATCGCTCCATTACTTTCATATAGCCAAATCTGATAGTTAATCGTCGAACTAAGATCCTTTTTATAAGTAGCATTCTTGATTTCTATTTTCAGTATTTCTTCACCAATCACACCTGATAATTGATAAGATAGCGGAGATAAAGAATTGACAGCCCCTTTATCTTGCATCCCTGCGACGACAAACATATCCGCGTAATAATAGTGATTTACATCAAAAATCAACCTTCCTGTCGCTTCGAGAGATACGCTAGTAAAAACACTGTCCATGTAAGTAAAAGAAAAACCTATCGGTATCGTAAAAGCCTGAAATCCATTCCATGCATTGCCGGTGTTTATACTCTCCCCATCAGCAAGTTCAGTATACAGTTCTTGCGATTGAGAATATGAATATACTTGAGAATACGACTTTGATAGACTCATTAATACTAAGCAGAGGAATAGGATTTTTTTCATAGGTATTAGTTTTATTTTCAAGCGGCCTTTTCTTTTTTCTTATTTACTAAATACATGAAACGGTAAAAAACCTATAAAGCCTGTCTCCTATTAGCCTACTTCGCCATATTATAATTCACCATTCCTGGTATGTCTTTTAAAGCTAACTCTCCAAACCATCCAATATATTGGCCATCTTTTCTTACTGTAAGATAGGAGGAACAATTTGCAAATCCTCCAAAAAACATCTGGTTAATTTCTCCATTAGTATCTTTCTGGTAATTAGCTGAAGCCTTATACCTTGCAAGTTCGGAATCCCCAAAATGTAAATACTTTAATTCAGAGTTTCCATATTTTGAGATTTTCTTCCTTAATCTTTTGTCCTCTTTAATACTTTGTTCTTTTGACCACATGCCCCCACAACTTCTTATTCCATGCAAATAAAAGACCACAACAAAATCAGTCGTACAATCTACTTCCATCAATTCCCAAAACTTCAAATTATCTTCTGGTAACAGAACCCCATCTAGTCCCGCATTTTTTACGATAGAATTATTTTTACTTCCATCAGCATTCATCACTTCCACTGGACCATCATACATAAATATTGACGGTTTGCCATTGACAAGACCATTGCTGTTGTTATTCGTTACCGAACAAGACATCACGCCTAACGACATGATAAAAATTAAAATGTAACTAATCTTCATAATAAGTTTATTTCTGCTTTCCAAAAACTCACGATTCAAACATTCGCGCAATCAACGATTTAATCATTCAATCATTTTTTACCTCACCCAAAATCAATACAAACATTCTTCTGCTCCGTAAAAAATTTGAGCACATTAAATCCCCCCTCTCTGCCTACACCTGAACTCTTCACCCCTCCGAATGGTGTTCTAAGATCACGCATCAGCCAAGTATTAACCCATACTATGCCAGCATCTAATTCTTTAGCAAATCTATGTGCTCTAGTAAGATTATTTGTCCACAATGTAGCCGACAGACCATAATCAGTGCCATTAGCAAGGTTGAGTGCTTCTTCTTCTGTATCGAAGGGCATGATAGTTACAACTGGCCCGAAAATCTCTTCTTGATTTGTCCTACAATCGTTTGGCAGTCCTTCTATGATCGTTGGACCTATATATAGGCCATCTTCTAATCCTTTAGGATGTAATGCTTTACCACCACATAATATCTGACCACCTTCTTCTTTTGCAATTTCTATATAAGAGAGGACCTTGTCATAATGCATCTTGGAAACAATAGCACCTGTATTCGTCTCAGGTAATAACGGATCTCCTACTTTGAGTGCTTTAGCTTTAGCCACAAAATCAGTCTTGAACTTATCATATATCGTTCGCTCCACATAGATCCGAGAACCACAAAGACAAATCTGTCCTTGATTGGCAAACGAAGATCTGATGGTTGTATTTAGCATTTTTTCATAGTCACAATCTGCAAAAATGATATTGGGATTCTTTCCTCCCATTTCTAATGAGACTTTTTTAAACATTGGAGCTGCGACCTTCGCTATCTCTCCGCCTACCCTAGTACTTCCTGTGAATGATATTGCCTTCACTTTCGGATGAGAACATAATGGAGCGCCAACATTCTCACCTAATCCGTGCACTATATTGAGTACTCCTGCCGGAAGGCCAACTTCTATACATATTTCTGATAGTAAGAATGCCGTCATAGGTGTTACTTCTGATGGCTTTGCTACTACAGTATTCCCAGCCGCTAATGCTGGTGCTATCTTCCACGAGAATAGATACAATGGCAAGTTCCATGGAGATATACATCCAACAACACCAAGAGGCTGTCGTAATGTATAATTGATCGCTGTTCCCATGTCATGGGACTCTGAAGCAAATTGTGTTATGGCATTTCCAAAAAATCGAAAGTTAGCAGCTCCTCGAGGGATATCTACCATTCTAGCTAATTTTACAGGCTTACCGTTATCTATAGATTCTGCAATCGCTAGTTCGTCTAATTTCTCTTCTATCCTATTCGCGATCTTGATCATATACCTTGATCGCGCGTCAATGCTCAATGCTGACCAAGCTGGAAATGCTGCTCGGGCTGCCTCGACTGCCGATTCTACATCTCTATGATCAGAACTCGGTGCACTTGAGTACATTTTTCCATTAGAAGGATTCATTACTTCTAATGTTTCTTTTGATTCCGCTTGATACAGTTTCCCGTTTATATAATTGAGTATATGCCTCATATTATTTAGTTTCCATGCTTGAATAAAAATACCCCAGTTGTTCCTTTATCTCTTTTGGTAATTCTGGCAACTCAGACCTAGGAATCAAGAGTGTCGATATGTTATGCAGATCCTTGAATATCGGATGTTTGATAGCCGTTTCATTTAGATATGCAAACCCAGAAGACCCTCCTGTTCCTACTTTATTACCCAGCATTCGTTGTACCATCTGGGCATGTCTATATCTCCATGTCGTCAACATATCATCAATTTCTATAAAACATGTCAACAATTTGAATGGAAGATGGAGCAATGGTTCGTCTCTATATAGATTTATAAGAAGAGCCGCTATGGTCGCCTTATAGCTCATTCGTAATGTTCCATTTGCTACCAATTCATTGTGCTTTTCTTCATCTAAGACAGATTGAAAATAGGTATCTGTATTGCCAAGCATTTTTAACCTCATTTCTACCTCATGCATATCCAAGTAGGCCGATCCTTTTATTGCATTTTGTTCTTTCTTGATCATATTTGCCACCGCAGCTTTATATTGATCTAAGAAATTAAATTCTCCTACATTTAAAAATGGAGTACGCTCTAACCAAGAAGCCATTGCATCAAACAATGTTCCTTTTGTTTCTACCTCTTTGAGTTTCTCTTGATTATCTTCAGAAAATACTGAGAAATAAGGACATCCATTATATGTCAATCTCGCTTTATCAGGCAATCCCAATAGGTTCTCAATCATTCTAAATTGAAAACTTTGGAAACCTGACGCAGGAAAAAGATGGTTTCTAAAATCTAGAAAATCCAAAGGTGTCATCGACTCCATTACGGCTATCTGAGCATTTAATAACTTTTGTATCTCTATTACTCGATTGAGTCTCCCGATGCATGTTCCGATATTCTTTTCGTCTACCTTATCTTGATCAAACATACCAAGAACAGATTCTAGTTCGTGGATGATTTGCTTAAACCAAAGTTCATATACTTGATGAACAATAATAAATAGCATCTCTTCATGGGCAGCTTCTCCATCTACCGCTTCAGATCGCAGGTGTTGAGCATCAAGAATTTTTTCAAGACCTAAATAATTTCTGTAATGGATTGTTGTATACTTTTCTTTAGAAGTCATTTTTAATGTAAATAAATATATTTTCAAACCCCAACCTACCAGCCGGCTGAGAAGGCTTTATTATAGTACCAAATTTAAGATAAACCTTTTAATTCTCTTCTAAAAGTCTGTCTTCTTCCGCTTCAATTTTTTCTAAGTCTGCTACGCCTTGTTTTGTGTCTTTTTGGATGGATTGCATGATCAATGTAACATCATCCAAAAGATTACTGACCGTAGAAAGCACTCCTTTGATCTTGTTCTGAACAATCCAATCTGAGATAAGATTATCGAATATTATACCGGGGAAACGGGCTATATTATCTACTTGAAGTCCAAGCCGTTGATTGGAATATCCAACATCTGACAACTCCTTGCTAAAGTTATGCAATAGGATCTTTGTTTTAGACACCTCATTCATTGCCCGATCGATCGCCCCATGCTTCATTGATTTTACATAACCGCTACCTCTTCTACCTGTCATCATATCTCTGCTGCCCCAATCTTTTGCTTTCTTGAGATAGCCCAGTACAGTATCTAGAGATCTAATTGTACTGTTTCCGATAGAAAATGCTTCTTTTAATTCAACTTCGTATTTTTTAAGATCATCTTTTTTATTGTGAATGAGAATCAATTGATTTCTAAGATTACTTGGTCTTGATAGTATTTCCGATTCTCTTTGTTTTTTTAGACCTTCAAGTTTATTTGTTAAGTCATCTATAGACGATACCTTTTTTTGCAGAACACTTTTCTCAAAATCAAGAAGCTCTATGGAGTTTAAGACTTCTTTGTGCTGGAGTGTTACTTGAAGATATTCTTGTCTCTCTTTTTCAAGTTGTTCCTCCTTATTTCCCAATACTTTGTGAAAAATCGACTTTATTCCTAATTCTTGTAATTTGTTAATGTCCTCCAACTCCTTAATCATCTGATCTTCAATAGAATCTTTTTTTGCCAGTACTTTATCCAGCTCATCCAAAGTCGTATCATAATGACGTTTTACAGCCTGAAGCTCAGCTATTTTTGAAATTGTTTCTTTAATTTTCGTCGATGTTGTTTGTGTTGCCATAGTTATCTTGCTATATTGGTGGTAATATCCAACATTTAAAGCTAAAAATAGTAAAAACATCACATCATGGGAATTTTCAGTTCGATCAAAAAATTAATATTCGCAACAGAGTCCGTTGCTAAATCAGCCGTAGACAAAGGTGTAGACCTTGCAAAAGAAACAGGAGGAGACATTTTAGATAAAGGTAAAGATTTAGCGAGTGATGCCGGTGAATCAATCTTTGAGAAAACTTCTGGATTGAGAGACGCGGTAACAGAAGGTGCTGGAGACTTTATCAATAAAGCTAAAGATGTAGCTGGTGATGTTATGGATAAAGTAGAGGATGTTGTGGAGGATGTATCGCAATCAGACATTGTCAATAAGGCAAAAGAAGCTGTAACAAACGCAGGTGAATCTGTAGTATCAAAGGTAAAAGAAGTAACAGAAGATGTATCAGGATCTAGCATACTAAGCGACGCAAAAGAAGCTGTAAGTAACGTAACAGAAACGGTAAGTAGTACCGCTGCATCTCTATCCGACAAAGCGAGAGGAGTACTTGATGAAGCACCTGAAGGATCGATTCTAGATAAAGTAGGTAATGTTGCAGAATCAGTTACGAGTAAAGCAAAAGAGATTGGTGGCAACGCAATGGATAAAGCGAAAGATCTTGCTGATACATTGGGAGAAACAGAAATCGTAAAGAAAGCGGCCAGCGTCTCTGAAACTGTTGGTGATAAAGTATTGGACACTGGAGAAGCGTTCATGGAAAAGGCTAAGTCTGTTTCAGAATCTGTAGGGGAAACTGTACTTGATAAAGGAAGCGATGCTCTTGATGGTGCCGCGTCTATTTCCGAATCAGTTGGTTCGAAAGTATTGGATGTAAAAGATGACTTGATCGAAAAAGCAAAAGCTGCAACTGCTGACCTCAGTACAAAATTAGACGAAACAATCGTCAAAGCTGAAAAAATGGCTGCAGAAGAAGCTGCAAACCCTACTCCTAAATTCGCAGAAGACACTTTGGACGCAGGTGATTCACTACTTGATGGTACAGATGATTTCTTCAGTAAGGCGGCAAAGTTCGCGGACGGAGATCATGGTGCATTCTCAGAAGGGAAAATCGAAATCAATGAAAACGTAACAGCAACTCCAGCTAAAGAAATCAGCAAAGCTGCGGGATTTACGGATCATGATGGCGACGGCAATGAAATGATTGATGATGCTATTATCTCTGAGGAGGAATAAATAAACTTTAAGTATAAAAGAAAAAAGCTCATTTGGATTTTTCCAAATGAGCTTTTTTTATGTAACCACGATCCAACAACTTAATGGTATTAGTTCCAAAATGGAGGAATGTCAACCGTACTATTATCTAGCACTCTACAATCGTCCAATACTTGTCTTACGGGTTGTCTTTCTTCTATGATATCATTATCAATGAATACACTATCGATTTTAATATCACTAGCGGTGAAGAAACCAATTATATCTTCATTCGGATTGTCTAAATTAATAAAGTTACTCGTTATTTTTGCCGGCGGCGGATCGAATATATCACCTTGAATACTCAGTTGGTTTTGAAGTAATTCATAAAACTGAAAAGCCTCTTTTGATAATGAAACTTGCTGGACAATAACTAAATATTTCTCCATAAACCTGCCTCCATCATCTTCGACATAACCAACCTTTTCAGTGATCGTATTTCCATTGGAAAGATTATCCTTATAGATATTCAAATCTCCATTAGTTTCATAAATATAGCACGTTTCACAACAGTCTTTGGGATCTGGAAATGGATTACCACCAAACCCTCTGCCTACGTGCAGATCTGGACGCGTATTGATTTTATACACCCCTCCGGTCTTCCATTGATAGTAGTTTTTTACATCTTCTGGATCTTTCCACTGAGCGTACACTTCTACTCCAGAAGCAAATTGAATATCACTTAATGATGGTTGTTTCTTCCATATTAATATGAGAGAGTCTATTTCAGGCACTGGCTCTATTGTTTGTTTTGTAGATATATATCTTTCGCCATTTGCTAATGTTATAATCAATGAATACGCATCACCTACTTTAGCTGCAAAATTGGGACTCGTGTAGTAGCTCCCATCACTGCCCTCTTCTAAAAACTCTTGGTCTCCATTTTGGTTTCTCAGAAATACTGTAGCGTTCGTTTCTTTTTTAATATCATCCTCTAAGATCGAACCATATTTTGCACTTTTCGACAGTAATATTTCATGAGGACCAAAAGCTGTCGTAATTCCTCCCTCTACCACCAGTAGATTCTGTGCGGTTTCAGTATCTATATCTAATTCATCAATGCATGAATAGCACAAAAGCGATATAAAACAAATACAAGCTATATATTTAAATATTTTCATTTCCTTCTTATTTTATTGGTTGTGCTAGCTTTCTTAAAATTCAAAATTATAACTCAAAGATGGAAATGGAATTCCTAAAATAGACAATCTAAATGCCTGAGGAGGAGCTCCCGCAACATCATCAAAGAAAACTGAAAAAGTGTTTTTCCTTCCATAAAGATTATACACAGAAAGTACCCAATCACCCGACGACCATATATTGCCTGTATCCCAACCAAAAGTAAAACTCAAATCAAGCCTATGATATGCTGGTACTCTAAATCCATTTCTATCATTATAATATGCTATGTTAGATCCGTTTTGGTAATTAAACTTCGCCTCCGGATATGTTGCTGGTCGCCCTGTACTATATGTGAATATAGAAGACACCTTTGTTCTCTTTCCTAGTTTGTAATCTCCTACCAATGACAATGTGTGTGGTTTATCATAGTTCGCTGGATACCACTGTCCTTTATTTATTATTTCCTCGGGAAATGATCCTACCACTTTACGTTCAGTTCTAGAGTAAGTATAACTCAACCAACCGGTGAAGTCTCCTTTCTTCTTCTCCAAATAGAATTCAATCCCATACGCTCTTCCCTTACCATTAAGTAGTGCAGATTCCAAATTATTATTTAGCAATAGTGTCGCACCGTCCTTATAATCAAGAATGTTATTCAAGTCTTTGTAGAATACTTCCACAGAAGTCTCTATCGTGTTATTCCGTAAGTTTTTAAATAATCCCGCTGAATATTGAGTTACCGCTTGAGGTTCTAAGTAAGTATCTGAAAGCTTCCAAGTATCAGTAGGTGCTATAGTCGTCGTATTAGAAATCAAATGAATATATTGAAACATCTTATTGTACCCAGCTTTGAATGAGAAGCTTTCCGATAATGATAACCTAAGTGAAGCTCTAGGTTCTAGCCCATTGTACTTTTTGATTAACTCTCCATCTGAGTACTCATCAAACGAAAGAATATTCTCTTCATTTCTTGGCAAAAGCGGATCATACACTGGTACTCTATTCGGTCCCAAAAATCTAAAATCCGAATATCTTAATCCATAAGATAACCCTAACCAAGATCCAATCTCAAAACTATGTTGTAAATAAAGTCCAGACTCTTGTGCTTTTTCTGTTTCTACCGAGAATGGTACAATAGGTGATTCTGGATTTATACTATTAAGATCTCCAGGATTTATAGTAATAAATTTGGTTTGAGCACCAATTGAAATTTCATTCCCTTCTTTGAATGTATACTTAGTTCCGAAGTTTAATCCTCTATCCTTAATCTTGGAATCAAGTGTAAAGTTACTAAACGAACTATTGTCAATAATGCTGTAATTATATTGTGCATCTACTGCAGAAAACTCCATTCTTAACTTCTCTCCGAATCCTTTGTTTAATGTTACTGTATGATTCTGGTTTGCCCAATTAAATGAAGTATCACTTGCCAATGAAAAATCATCTTTACTTCTATAAAATGCATATCGTACAGAAAAGTCATCAGTGATATCATAATCTAAGATTGCATTAGCATCGTAAAAGTCAGCACTACTGTTACTTACTTGTGGATCATTTACCGCTCCAAGAATCCAATTACTGTATGACTTTCGTCCAGAAACCATGAGTGTAAGTTTATCTGTCATGATTGGACCTCCTGCTGAAATTTTTCCTGACACAAGGCCTACGGATGTTTTACCCGTCCACTTATCTTGATTTCCTCTCTTATATCTCAAATCCACTATTGAAGATGCTCTTCCCCCATAATTTGCTGGTATCCCACCTTTATATATACTGATATCCTGAATCAAATCAGTGTTAAAAGCTGAGAAAAAACCAAACAAGTGAGAAGGATTATACAATGGTGCACCACCAAGCAAGATCAAATTCTGATCAGAATTACTACCTCTCACATTAAATCCAGATGAAGCTTCCCCTACCGAACTGACTCCTGGCAGAAGCGTTATACTTTTCAAAATATCAGCTTCTCCAACAAATGGAGGCAGTCCCTCTATTGTCGCTATACTCATTACTTGTTTACCCACATCAGTATTTCTAACATTTTGATCTGCAGCTTCTGAAGAAATCACAATTTCATCAAGAGTCTGGGCATCTGCCACCAATTTGACCCTCAAGCTACCGCTTCCAAGAACGGAAATCAGAACATCTTGGTCAAGATACCCTAAGTATGATACTTGAATTGTTTGCTCTCCAGTTTTTAGCATCAGTTTCACTCTGCCATTTTCATCGGACACATCACCTGTTCCTGTACCTTTTAAAATCACGTTGGCTCCTATGAGTGCATCCCTATTGTCTGCATCTGTGATATTAACGGTTATATTATGCGGACCATCTCCACTCCCTGACTCTCCTATAGTTATTTGCGCATGCGAATTCAAAGCACAAAACAGAACTATTTGGGTCAATATTATATTTATTGTCTTCATTCTTTTTTGTTAATTGGTTTAAAATGCTTCAGGATCAAATGTCCAAATAAATCTATCCATTCCGTCACCAAAATTCGTACGCATTATATTGATCTTATCATCTTTAACCCACGCCCCGATTGTAAGAGATGGATTATTATCAGATATTGTCTTTAGTTTTCTCCATCTATCTTCTGTTGGTAGATATTCGAATACTCTTCTAGATATGTTTTGTAAGCCGACATAAGCAAGACCGTTAAGTTCAACAGAAAATCCGTCTGGTTCCACTTTATTGGGATACTCGGCTCTTGGTGTCCATTCTTTTGTGTTGAAATTATAGCTAATCATAGATTGATCCTCAAATATGAAATAGTGATCATCTCCAACTGCGAAGTAAGGAAAACTCTTCGTAATAGCTCTTGGTGACAATCCAAATTCTGACCACTGATCCGTTACTATATCATATTTATATATTTTAGTATTCTGATTTCTAGCTTCATCCTCACCACCATATAAATAGACAGCATCATCAGTAGATATTGCTGATGCACGATATAACATCACTGGACAATTAGCGAGCTGCTGTATCTCATCATTCACATATCTATAAAATCCATTTAGGAGACTCAAACTAACATCTGCATTCTTTACAAGGCCGACACTACCACTCCCAAAGAAACCATTATTTGTATAGAATGCCCCAACAGGAGTAACTCCAGTAAAAAATATCTCAGTACGCGTAAATGTTTCTTTGTCAAATTGATATAATTTCTGCGAGACGCCAGAAAATTCTGTTGATAATCCTAGTCCGTAGTAAAAATTATCCTCGTCCTCAAAATAGATATGTTCTATATTTTTATAAGGATCATCTATTATTTGACCGTCTACCCATTCGCCAATTATGTATTCGAATCTATCATCTACTAGTATTGTATCATTCTGATTAACTATCTCTATGATTGCATATGGTAAGTTATCTAAGGCTGGAACTGTAAATTCAATAAAAGACTCCTCTGTGATTGAGTTTACTTCGATCCTCTCCCCATTCCATAATACATATGCATCCTCTGTAAAGTTGACACCCGTTATCGTAATTTTATTATTCTGAGAACCTTCCTTAGGTGAAAAATCAATCACTTTTGGCTTCAAAGTAGAAAATGTCAAAACATTTCCTAAAACGATCTCACCATTTAGAGTGATGAATGACCTAATAAAATAGTCCGTTAGAATTTCCAATTCTGAATATTCACTCACAAACCTTCCAGGTACATCTCTTGCTCCTAATGATGCCAATATTATATTCGTAAAATCCGCAGATTCTGATATTTGAAAACCATGGTCCTCTAGTATTACATCTTCGTTTGATAATATTCTACCAGATAAAATTACTTTTTCGCCACTCGAAAAAATAACTTCCTCGGTAAATACTGATGGAGGAATAGTAGCATCTTCTTCACAGGAAGTAAAGAAGATTACAAAAGTCGCCATCATGGCTACAACAAATTTAATTTTCATTCGAGTCATTTTGCTTAGAGGTATATTTTCAAAATATCGAAAACATAAAATTTGAGAAATAAAGAAACTTCCTACAAATCATTTATTATCGCAATCAAAAACAAACATACGATTCTTATTAAAATAAAGCCAATCTTATTGGGTCTTATAGCGTTTATGTCCTAGAGTGTTGCGTTAGATTCACGTCGCAATAATTCTTGATTTCATCTTGCGGAAATAAACTAATTATCATTATATTGCATTTTAATCCGAATTTTAAAAAATCTTATGACTACGAGGCAGCGAAACATAGCATTATGCGGTCTTACTCATAGAAAAGCAATTCTTAATGTCACCATTAAAGCCTAATAGCTTGACAGAGAGAGACCTTATAGAAAAAAGTTTAAAAGGAGACAGAACATCTCAGAGGGATCTTTTTGATATGTACTCTGCCAAAATGTTGGCGGTATGTAATCGCTATGCCCGTCACAGTGCGGAAGCTGAAGACATGTTCCAAGAAGGTTTTATAAAAGTATTCACTAATCTTTCAAAATACACAGGCGAAGGTTCCTTTGAAGGATGGGTACGAAGAATAATGGTCAACACCTCTCTTAAGAGTGTGGCTAAACTCTCTTTTAAGAAAGAAAGTATAGGATTAGAAGATTTTCAGGAAAAAGATAATCAAATGGATCCAGAGGTTTATTCCAAATTATCTGTGGATGACCTTATGACGCTAGTCAACGATTTACCAGAAGGATATAAAATAGTTTTTAACCTATATGCAATAGAAGGGTACTCCCACAAAGAGATTGCAGAACTGCTTAAAGTTGAAGTAAGCACTTCCAGATCTCAATTGGTAAAAGCCAGAAGAATGTTGCAAAGGAAAATCGAAGATTTACAAAAAATTGCCGTATGAAGCACATCGACAAAGTATTTAGAGACAAATTGTACAACCAAAAAGCAACTGTTCCTGACGGTATGTGGGACAAAATAGCCCCCGCACTAGAAGAGAAATCAGGTCGTTCTATTTTATGGTTTTGGTTTGCTGGAATTTCAACTCTACTTATCGGAGGTATAGCCTACCTTCTCTTGTCGAACTATCAAGATGCAAATTCATCATCAAGTGCTCCACTAGCTATAGATGTACCAATGCAAGAATCTAAACCATTGGCAGAAATTTCGCAAACAATGGCATTCGCTGATGAAGCGTCAAAAAAAATATCAGATAATCAACCGGTAATCCAAAAAGCTAAAAAAGTCAAGACAATTATTGACAGTCCGAAACCGAAAAAAAATAAATCAACTCAAAAGAAGACAGTAACAAAGTCTCAATCTAAAAAGTTGATTTCTAATAACAACTTGATTAATACGAATAATGATGTTGCAGTATCTAGTACTGAAATCATAAATACAGATAACCTAAATGCAAAACCAGCAAATTTAGTAATCACTAAATCATACATTAGTGATAATGGTTCGATCATAAAAAAATCAGATAGCTCTACTGGTAATGACAAGTCAGAACCTAGTTATAATGTATTCATTAACTCTGAAGGGTTAAATGCCGGAGCCTTGTTAAGAATCATTGAGCCGTTAGAAAACATTCCATTACCTGCTTTCTCATCTGGTTTAAAAAAAAAAATAATGCACTAAGTCATTTAGCTCTTGCAGCTACAGAGTGCCCTTCTTTTGTTAATAATAAACTTGGTATTCAAGTAGACTTATACGTTTCTCATGATTTTGCTATCCAAAGCCTAACTGGCAGTGGTACATCCGCTGATAATTTAATACAACTAAGATCAAATAGTGAATCACTTAAGTACTCTTACTCAATAGGTGGTAGATTTGGATTTACTTTTCCTAGTGGTATGGGATTGAAGACTGGCTTTAACATAAGTAAAGTTCGTCGTGGATTTAGCTATAATGAAACAGATGGAATGGGAATGGATACAGTCCAACCACCAAACATAGCTTCAATTACAAATACATACACTTACGTCGATATACCTCTGTTATTTAGTTATGAAATGTCAGGATTCGGTCCATTCTATTACAATCTAAATGCTGGAATATTATTTAATATGACATTTACCGGAGAAGGTAAATTTATAGAGCCAAATGGTACAGTAGTGAGTTTTACAAGAGGTGCAGAAAATAGATACCAAGCCTATGAGAAACAAGCTGGAGCTGCTCTATTTGCCTCATTTGGTATGCACTATGTATGGAATAAAACCTTTGACTTCATACTAGAACCTAACATTAAATATAGTATCGGATCTACTACAATTTCTGACTACCCTATTGATGAGAAATATACAACCATCGGATTAATTACAGGAATTAGATATAAATTTTAAAGTCGAAGCAGCGTATTAAGCCCAACTAGTGTCTTATTTATGAAATTGGTAGAACCCCAATAATAAAGGGCTTACAAAGGATGTTTATAGAAGTATAATGTCCGCCAATATTAACATTGTTTGCATAATTTAAATTTTACGAGATAGTTTTACAAATAATATTTACTTTACATGAACATAGATTTTGGACTTTGGATCGAGCTTTAATCAAGATCTTAAAAGTTGGAAAGAAAATTGCATAGTTATAAAAGAAACGTTAAACCAATAAAAAAAATACGGAGTTAACAACTCACAAGAACAACTGTATTTTTATTCGTAAATGGGAGCCGCCTGTCTGAGATAAAAGAATTTCGGGCAGGCCCTTTTTTTTTTAGTAAAACCCTAGTTACCTCCAAATAAACTTAACTCTAGTCTTCTATCTACTCTATCCTTAAATTTCAGCATAATCGCTCTTTAAATTATGCGCTATGATTCATATCATCCCGCAATTCCTTTCGCAGCTTAATTATATCAGACAAATGTGTCCATATCACAATAGGAACTACTGTTGCCGGAAGTAATATAAACGGGAAATAAATAATCGCTCGATTAGGCTGATCAAATCCGAATTGTTGGAATGGAAGCTCTGATGAAAATATACCATTAATAAATATGAATAAAACCAGTATCAATCCTATGACATTCCAAATTAATAAACTTCTCTTCCCTAGTATCTCTTTCAAAAATAAGATCCCAATTATTGGCGCTGTGATACCTATCAAAATATCATAATTCCGGCCTTCGAAAGTCATAAGCTCTGGTACCATTTTATTTATAAATAAACCATACAATACGATTTCTACTGGAAGTCTCACAGAATGTAAAAAAGTACTGATTTTTGTTATCCTCGATTTCAAAAACCATACTTGTTGTCTTGGAAGTAAACCGTATATAATCAATACGATAGAAGGGATCAAAACAAAAGCAAATCTGGGTGGTGTTGCAAGTGCATTTTCATAGAATCCACTGTATGCTAAAACAGAATGAATGATAGACCACAATACGAGCGCAATAGTTAGTCGCTTAGGTTTATTGTTAGAATAATAAAATAGAACAAGTGTTATCACACAAGTAGCGACAAATAGAATATTAATCCATTGAGGAAGTCCTTCAATCATTTTCTAATGTATTAGACTAAGGGAGAAACGTATTTATAGAGCTTTAAAGATATCATCTAACATAAGAAATACTCAATCCCGTTGAATGCCCTAGCCTATTATCAAACGAATAACCTCCGATAATAGAAAGACCATTTTTCATGTGATATGCAGGACCAAAGTGAAAGCTAGACTGGCTGATATTTGCGCCTCCTCTTAATGAAAACGCCTCTACAACTTGATAGTCTACTGCAAACTTAAATTCTGGACTCCTATTAATCGTTTTGGATACGTCCATATATACTTTCGCTTTCGATGATACAGTATATCTCAGTCCTATACTCATTCTTGATGGCACATCTTGCTCTTCAGTTAGAGATATCGAAGCCGGGTTAAATATATATGCTCCGATTGATAAATTTTCATTGATTTCAGACTGAAGCCCAATATCAAAAGTAAATCGATTGGCTGACCCATAGTTTTCTATGTTATATCCTAAATAGTGAAATGATCCTCCAATTGATACTTTATCAAACAGTTTCCTAGCATACGTCAATCCCGCTCTATTTTCAGAATACGCAGAATATCCAAATCTTGATACTGATACACCAATCGCATTCCTTCCTATTTTCTTGGCACCCGCTAAAGAGACTGTAGCTAATTCATTAAGATTAAACCTTCGATCATAACTTACATCAAAGCCAAATTTTTCTAGATCTGTCAGTCCGGCTGGATTAGTGTATATTGATTCAATTCCTGTGAACATAGCACCTGCACTTCCCATTGATAGCACATGCGCACCACCTGGAGTAAAGTTAGAAGACTGTCCTCTAGTATCATCCATAAAAATGAATAATAAACATAAACAACAAAGCAATATTTTGAATCTATAAATCATATATATACATTGAGCAATTAACTAGTAAGCGCTTCGTAGTCCAAAAATAACAAACAATATGACAATTAATCCTTCTTTATCACCAATTCATTTAGACTTTTCTGCCAGAAAAGCCTCAAATGATGACTGTACAGAGGTACAAAAGCTCGTATTTAGTGTTTTAAAAGAATACGGACTAGAACCGCAACCTACCTCTACCGATAAGGATCTGTTTGATTTAGAATCAAATTATAAGAACGGCTTTTTCGGAATCATAGAAGATGGATCAAAAATCGTAGCTACATTTGCCCTATATCCATTATCAACTGAAAGTGTAGAAATACGAAAGATGTATGCACTACCAGAATCAAGAGGTAAAGGATTAGGAAAATGGATGGTTGGATACTTATTTCAAATAGCCAAAGAAAATGGATATAAAGAAGTAGAGCTAGAAACTGCAAGTTCTCTAATAGAAGCAATTCATCTCTACAAAAAAATTGGATTTACTGAGAAAGCATTTGAAAATAAAACACCAAGGTGCGACAAGGCGTTTTTCATGAAAATAAAATAATCAAAATAACCTTATGGCTAAATTGAGAAAAAATTATAGTAATCAGGATGGCAATGATTCTTCGCATAAAAGAGGATCTTTTCCAAGTGGAGCTGGTGTATTCCGATTAATAGTCGGACTTGTCTTTGTCATTATAGTTTTATTTGTTTTATCACAAGTAAAAATGGATTCTTGGGAAACCGAGGAAACACAATCAACAGACGGTAATGAAATAACCATCTCAGATGAGAAGATAGATGGCGTCAAAAAATCATTCTACCCAGAGTCGACTACCGGAGAAGTAGTCGAGCATAAGCACTACACCCTATCCTACAGTGAAGAACATGAACAATCTGAATGGGTCGCTTACAAACTGACTAAAGATAACTTACGAAAAAAACGGGTGCCTCGAGCTAAAAAGTTCAAGCCTGACAAATCAATAAAAGGTACATCAGCTTATCATAATGACTATACTCGATCTGGTTACACAAGAGGTCATCTTGCACCAGCCGGAGATATGGCATTCAGTGAAGACGCTATGAGAGAATCATTCTACATGAGTAATATGTCTCCACAACTCAAAGAATTTAACGGAGGAATATGGAGAGAACTAGAAGAGACGGTAAGAGATTGGGCATATGATAATGACGAGCTCTACATCGTCTCTGGACCAGTACTTAATGATGGTCATATCATAAAACAAATAGGAAGAAATAATAAAGTATCTGTTCCTGACCTATTCTATAAGATAATATTGGATATAAAAGGGTCAGATAAAAAAGCGATCGCTTTCCTGATGCCAAACGGAAAAAGTGAAAAACGTATCGAAGATTATGCAGTAAGCATAGATGAGATAGAAGCACTCGTTGGTATTAATTTCTTTGCTGATTTCCTAGACCCTGATTTAGAGATAGAACTCGAGAAAAGTACATCTACCAAAGGCTGGGAATTTGATGAAAAGAAATTTAAAACGAGAACTAAGAAGTGGAATAATTATTAGGAAATTGTTATACCAATTGTGTTTCAATTTACCGCATAAAGATATTGGTAAATGCCGAGATGAGAAGGGAGGCTTGTGCAACAAACACCCGTTTTGAATGTTGCAGACGAATGTATGCGGCAAATTCAATAGTAATCGGTATTAGATCTGTTTATTTGTTAGATTTGTGAAATTTGTTTAATAATCGCGATATCATAATAGCTCAACACAAACCTTCTTAGTGTCCAATTGACATATAAAATAAATATTTTGTTCTAAAATACATATATGAAAATACTCATAGTAGCAGCTACAACATTCGAAATAGCACCATTCCTAAAATATCTCGAAAAGGAGGCTGACAAAGCTACTTTTTTTGACTTCCAATTAAAAGGACATATTATATACCCTCTTGTTACGGGCGTCGGTGCTCTCAATACAGCTTTTGGACTGGCTCGTTACAAAGGACTAGAAGAGATAGATGTTGTTATCAATGCAGGCGTAGCTGGATCGTATGACAGCAGCCTACCTAATGGAGAAGTGATCGAAGTGATAACGGATCGATTTGCCGACCTTGGTGTAGAGGAAGCGGATGGTTCATTCACTGATGTGTATGATCTTGGCTTAGTGAAGAACGATCAATTCCCGTATAAAAAAGGATGGATCAGAAACACCAAAAACAAATATAAAACAGGTCTACCTACTGTTGTTGGGCTAACAGTCAATAAGGTACATGGAACAGCTACCAGTATAGCCCAAATAAAAGAAAAATACGATGCTGATGTAGAGACGATGGAAGGAGCTGGCTTTCTATATGCATGCAGGATGGCAGATGTAAACTGCAATCAAATACGTGCAATTTCTAATCTAGTCGAACCACGAAATAAAGATAATTGGGAAATTGAACGCGCTATAGATAATCTAAATGAAGCATTGATCAATTTTGTAAATCAATTAATAAAAGAAGCCGAAGATGGAAACAAATAACTTAGCTATGAATATTCCCTGGGAGAACCTGTCAATGTTCTTACCAATGATTGTAATTGCTATTACAGGCTTTTATTTCAAGAATAATCCTCCGAAAAAGATTAATAGAATGATGGGTTATAGAACAAAATCGTCCATGAAATCACAAGATGCCTGGGACTTTGCTCAAGTCTATTCTTCTAGTTTATTATTTAACTGGAGTCTTGCGGGTATCGTAGGAATGGCACTACAGTTATACACTCAAAAATCAATGAATCCAACTTCCTTTGCCATAACATCTATCTGTCTTTTACTTTCCATTGTTGCTGGTGTTTTCTATTTCACAGAAAAGGAATTGAAAAGTAACTTTGGAGAAAAATAAAACGGAGCCAACCAGTCGTTAATCTTCCGTTAAGTTTCTAGTAAGCTAAAACCTAACTTAGACTATTAGGTTTATCATTGAGAAAGATCTTACATTTTGACTATCCCATCGCAAGCGGATGGACCATTCGCCAAAATTTTCTCAACCTAAAGGTAGGAAAGCGGATCTTTTTAGGATTGAGGCGTTTTTATGCAAAATTATCTTTCTTATGACTCCGACGCAAACATCGGAGAATTTATCATTTAAATAAAACAATGAAATACATGTTATACATATCTTCTTTCTTAGCTATCGTTCTTTCATTTTCTATGTGCTCACCTAAGACCGTCACTACTCCGGATAATTCTGTAACGAACACACAAAAAGTAGAAAAGATTAAAAAAGTAATACCTGCAGGTGAGACTTCATCTGTATTTGCAAGTGGATGTTTTTGGTGTGTAGAGGCAGTGTTTGAATCTGTAACAGGAGTATCAGAGGCTGTATCGGGATATGCAGGAGGTAGCGCAGAAACTGCAAACTACTCAGCTATAGGATCTGGCAGGACAGGTCACGCAGAGGCTGTAGAAGTTTTCTACGATCCTAAGGTTGTATCATATGAAACACTGTTGAAGGTTTTCTTTGGCAGTCAAGACCCTACGACTCTAAATCAACAAGGTCCAGATAGAGGTACTCAATATCGATCTACAATCTTCTACAAAAATGAGGCTGAGAAACTAGCTTCAGAAAAATATATCGCAAAGCTCACCTCAGATAAGGAATTCGATGGGCCTATTACAACTACTCTAGAACCTTTAGTTAAGTTTTATGACGCAGAAGACTACCACCAAGATTACGAAGCGAGGAATCCTAACCAATCTTATGTAAGAAGCGTATCTGTTCCTAGATTGAATAGGTTTAAGGCTAAGTTCCCTGAGTTGTTGAAAAAAGGGAAGCATTGATCCAAAGACATTTGGATGAACACAAAAGTAAAACAACTTTCATATTGATTACCTTGGCATATCCAAGTTTCTTTTTGTCTGTAAAGACGGATTCATGACTTGATAATTATTGCAGAGTATTCATTTTGACACATATCTATTCATGTTATTCCCTATCTACATTTAATAGAAAATATTAGGCTCGAAATCAAGTAATATTATCATTGATTTTTCTTCAATGTAATTTCTGTCCATTCATCTCGTTTTATAAGCATAGAGTTAGATTACATTTAACACATTGCAATTATAATACATACGTAATTATATGTAATTTAGCACTTTCTGTTTCATTTTCAATAATTCTGATCCTATGAACATCAATTCCACAATAATCTCAACACTTGTTAGTTCATTTTTAGGAGCACTTATAGGCGTGAGTGCATATGTGTTTTTCTGTAGTCCTACAACTGAGATATATGTGGAGCAACAGACTAAGGCAAGACTCGCAGCAGAGTCAGAGTTCATCCTATCAGAAAGGGCGGAGAAAGTATTTAGATCTGCAGCACCAACCGATTTTATTGCAGCAGCAAAGATGAGTAGATCAGCAGTCGTATTCATTGAGAGTAGCGTACCCGCTCCTGGCAGTACTTACCATACGAAGAAGATATCCAAGAGTACTGGAAGTGGCGTCATCATAAGTAATGATGGTTATATCGTGACCAACTATCATGTAATTAAAGGCGCAGAAAAAATTCAAGTCACACTAAATGACAACAAAGAATATAAGGCAGACATACTTGGATTTGATGATCAGACTGACTTGGCATTATTAAAAATAGAAAGTTCTCAGTTACCATTTGTTGTATTTGGAAATTCTGATTCTCTGCAAATCGGAGAATGGGTACTTGCTGTAGGAAATCCATTCCGATTACAATCAACAGTAACTGCAGGCATCGTAAGTGCCAAAGCTAGAAGTATCAACATTCTCGAAAGACAAGGCATCGAATCCTTTATACAAACAGATGCAGCTGTGAATCCTGGTAATAGTGGTGGTGCTCTAATCAATACGAACGGAGAGCTGATTGGTATTAATACAGCAATCTTATCTTCCTCTGGCGGATATGAAGGCTTCTCTTTTGCTATCCCTTCAAAGCTAGTAAAGAAGGTCGTAAGAGACATCAAAGAGTACGGAGCTGTACAAAGAGGATGGATGGGAGTAACAATCTATGACGTAAACTCTGACATGGCAGACGAACTCAACTTGCCAGATGTCAAAGGCGTAATGCTCGATGCACTCACGAGAGATGGAGCTGCCAAATCAGGAGGATTGAAAGTCGGAGATGTCATACTTTCGGTTGATAATATACCGACTAACACAACCCCTCGTTTCATGGAAATCATAGGCCAGCAAAGACCTGGTGATAAGATTAGCATAAGATACTGGAGAGATGGAAAAGAAGGAAACAAATCTATCACACTAAGAAATCAATTGAACACTACAGACTTCGTAGCTGTACGAAAAGATAAAACCTTAACGGACATTGGATTCGAACTACGAGAAATGGATAGCAATGAAATAGAGAAAACTGGAAACAAAGGAGTCTACGTCGTAAGTGTATTCCGAAACAGTAAGGCAGGAGAAGCTAACATAGAACCTGGTTATATCATCACCTCTATCAATAGAGAAAAGGTAGCTACTGTAAATGAAGTCTTAGAACTAGTGACCGACTACTCCGGCAGTATTGTATTTAATGGGTATTATCAGAACTACCCTGGGGAGTTTCCTTATACGTTTAGTATTAATTAATCTTGATAGGATTGACCTTATATCCAGCTTTCTTCAAACCTCTAAGCATACCTTTGGCTCCTCCAAGATGAGCAGCTCCAACTGCTGAGAACGTAGCACCATTAGATGCAATATCTAATAACCTTTCTGTCATTTTAGCATTCCTATCGTAGATCATTAGTTTCCTGAGCTCGCCCATAGACTTCTTTGCGGATTGGTAAAGTTCATTTAGCTCGCCCTGTGCATAAAGCTCGGACATTTTTAAAACTTTGGATCTAAATGTATTTACATTCTTTACACACGATTTCAAACCTTTCAATTGTGATTCCATTGGAATAGACTTCATGATTTCAAACTGATCAGTAGCTGACTCAAGTCCTTTCATCTCCATCCCTATTGCTTGTGCATATTCCCAAAGAAAATGATCTAAAGCAACATCAAAGTTCTTTGTGATAATGGACTCGGCAATCATATTAGAGATCACCAAAGGCTTGTAGTGTGCAATCTCATCTAGATCAATATCAAAAGCCTTTAGGATAATCTGACTATACTTATTATACTTTTTTTTACCGATAAGATCCTCCAGTACCAAACCATCTTGATTGATGAAGTAGTCTCCGATGTTAGATAACTCTGGATCATTTAAATCCATTTCTCCAATATAAGTATGACACAATTCCATATAATGTTTAGCAACTGAGACTGGAGTGTATGCCTCTTCACTTTTAACATGCATGGTTCCTAAGATATAATGAGTTCTCGATTCATTATCTTTTCGAAATTGCCAGAGAAGACTTTCTTTTTTTTTACTCATTATTGCAAAACAAATGGTTCTTTACAAAAATGCTGAATACAGTTTCCCATATTCAGCATTATATATTTTATATTACTAATGAAAACAAAGTGTCTTCACTATCATATCCTTTATTTAGTTTCATCTTCATAAAAGAATGGTAATACTTTTTCCTTCTTTACTTTACTCAATGTCATCAATGTTTTCAATCTTTCGATCTCATCAATTTGAGACAACGTTTTGAACAATAATTTCTCATAAGTAGGTATATCTTTACAAACTACTTTTACTAAGAAATCTGCATCACCAGTAATAATATAACATTCAGTTATTTCATTAATTGCATTTACTTTAGCTATGAAATTTTCAAGTGCATTTTCTTTTTGCCAAGCAAGAGAAACTAGAATGAAAGTTCTTACATTAAGGCCAATTGCCGCAGCATCAACTTTTGCATGGTAGCTAAGAATGATACCACTCTGCTCAAGCTTTTTTACTCTTTCTAGAGTTGGTGCAGGAGAAAGTCCAATCTTCTTAGATAAATCTAAGTTCGTTATCTTACTATTTTCTTGTAATAATTTTAGAATTTTTAAGTCTATCTTATCCATTATTTTCTTTGAAATTGTATTTATTTAATATTAAAATATAATTTGCTCTCAGTTACTCGTAAGTAGTCTAAAACGAATTATATTTTTGCAAATATATGTTTATCCGCGAATTAATTCTAATATTTTCATCAAATTAGAAATTTTTGCACACAATTAACACTTCATCCATAATTGCGATATTTTAAAATATTACAACATTAAGACTATCAACGACTAACAGATTGTTGATCATTTAGTTTCGCAACAAAAGAATCTAAGAAATTATAAAAAAGAGATTTAATCCTAATACAAAGTTACCCTCCAGTCAGTCGACTTGAGTTTCGCTGACCATAATCGTACTTCAAGAAACTAAGAGAGTTCGACTTTACACCTATAAAGAAACTATAAACCTCAATTGCTGGTGACCAACTAAACTGCATAGTCCAACAATGTAAATCTCTACTCAATGCAAATTGTGGGAATACAAATGTTTTATTTACCAAATCATAAGAAATATTCGTGATAGACAAATTCCAACTATCTGTTAACTCAATATTACCGGAAAACTTGATAGAGTGAGATTGAACAAAACCTGTGTCTATCCCATTCGTTTGTTTTTGCACTCTATATCTAAACTGATGATTAATTCTAAAATTATCCACCCAATCCGCTAAGGATTTCCCCTGTTTCTTTTCTCTCTTTTTGTCTTTTTTCTCTCCTCCTCTATCTGACTCTCCTTCTGATTTTCCACCACCAAAAATAAGCTCACGTATTTTGCCAACGGTTAGTCCATTGGTGACTGTTAGATTAAAATTATCAAACTTTATTGGACGTTTTGTTTTACTCCATACTGTCTCATTTATCAATTGTCCACTTTCGTTTTTTTCATAAAATTGATACCTAGCATCAAAATTCACAGAAGTCACACCTTTAAAAAATGAAGTATTCCCCCTAATACTCAGTGGGCTAAATCTCAAAGAATCAGCGGCAAAGTTATAACTACCACCTACATTAAACGTATTCAACAATTTGAATTTCTTTTCAGTACTGTCTGCTTTCGACCAATATTTTCCTTCGAAAAAATTATTAATCCCATAAGTCAACGCCATTTGCTTACTATTGAAGCTCGGATTGAAAGCACCTCCTGTATATGGATTATAATAAGTGATTTCATCAATCGAAGTTGGATTGGAGGACACTTGCACAGAATCCTGATACCTGTTTTGTGTATCGGGTCTAAAAGAAAACCCTATTGAAGGTTTTGCAGTATGTCTTAATCCACGCAACCACCCCTTCTTAAATCTTCTAGTGTTAAATAGCTGAGTATTTACGTTCATGTTCATACCAAATTTCTCAACTGTGGCTAGTCCATTGTCAAACAATTCATTTATCTGCCCGTAAGTAGTGTCATATTCTATCGTTCTATTTCCAAGCTGATCTACAACCACTCCTATACTATCCAAAATTAAATCTGGATCAAGAACTCTATCTTGTGTGCGAGTCAAAACAAATTGTTCAATATCAGTATTTACACTTACATTTAGATATTTCAGAACATTAAAACTTGCTCCAGATGTCGCCTTATGTGAAATACCTGTTTGTAAGTTATCCCATACTTCATCTGTAAATAATGTCGTATCGGTAGCTTCTACATAATTCTTAAACTTTGCATCATAGTCGAAAGTAATCCTCTCATACCATCCTTCTTTACCCCCATTATCACTTTTGAATGGATAAATCGTTGTCATATTCAACTTCACATCTGGAAGTGTTATCCTTACCGCTCTCGTTTGGTTATCCTGAAAATGAGCCAAACCTGCACTAAACGAGAACGGAGTACCTGGCATACTATGCTTATAGAAAAAGTTAGAACTGATTTTATTGTTTACTACATTTTCGTAAGCGTTTGTATTAATTTGATCATACCTATTTGTAGACAGGTTAATATTACCTCCAATACTTCTATAAGGATGGGCTTTAGCATCTTGATTATGAGTTACCTTTATACTATATGCTTTGTTAGATGTTCGACTTCCGTCTATTGAACTTTCTCCGATATTATTCGCATAACTCAATTGGACATTCCCATTATACTTGTACCGTTTTTTATATTGACTTCTTGCATTCAATCTATGTGTCCCTCTGGTATAGATATCTCCCGTCACTCTAAGATCCATGTAATCATTGATAGGAAAGTAGTACCCAATTTCTCGAAATCCAATACCTAAATTATCATCATATTCGAAGTTATTTGGGAATATAATCCCTGAAGATCGGCCTTCTACCAATGGAAAAAATCCAAAAGGCAATATGATCGGCGTAGGAATCCCCATTATCTCTAATTGAGACAGCCCCATAATTGCCAATTTATTAGGAACAATTTTTAGTTTTCTAGAACGAATGATATAATGTGGAACTTCAGCATCACAAGTTGTCATGCCCGCATTTGCATTAAAGATCTGATCATCTACCGACGTAGAGTCAGCATCTTTACTTACAAATTTTGTTCTAGATCCATGTATTGTGAATTCTCCTTCTTGGGTTACGGCATCAAATATTAAACCCTTACTCGTTTTAAAATTGAATCTAAGTCCATTAGATTTGAACTTATTGGTTCCATCAGTAAAGTCTGGCTTTTGGGTTTTCTTTCCTTGCGGATCCTCTAACTGAAAGGCTGAAGCTTCATTATTATCAAAATCAAAAATGATATACCCTGCCTTAAGGTCGTACTTCTTATATTTCACAAATGCATTACCAAATAAATGTATCTGATTTTTTTTGAGATCGATAAAACTACTATCAGAAGAACCATAATCAATGATATCATCTAGACCATCATTTGATATTTTTATATCACTTTTTGAATCAGACACGTTTGATAATGTACTATCAATATCCATACTATCAGAAGTGATAGTATCCAAAGATGTTGAATTTTGAAAAGTATCCAATTGACTCGCTTTTATAGTAGCATTACGCAGCGAATCAGCAGACGACAACTTCGAAATAGATTGTTTTACCTCGCTTTTCTCTTTAACCGGGGTACCAATAATTTGGCCATCCAGATCAACTGAAAAACATATTATGAAAATAATAACTATGTAATTAACTAATTTCAAGTTTATTATGTGAATTTTATCTATTTTTACAATACCCTTCCTTAGGGAAGGCGAATTTAACCTAAAGGTCTCATATGTTTACTAAAGAACTGATTAAATATCTAACGATTACATTTTGCCTATTGCCATCCTTGTATGTCAAAGGAGGTGTTAAAGATATTATAAATTCATGTTCACCTATTTCTACATGTCATTTAGACCATGAGCATAATCAACTGGTAACAAACATATTTCAATATGAATTTGAAGAAAACAGTAAAGATGGGAAACAGATTGTAGTCATAGATGCAGGACATGGCGGCCATGATCCAGGAACACACGGAAAGAATAGCAAAGAAAAAGATATCGCCCTACAAATTGCACTCAAACTAGGTCAGACCTTAAGATCACAGTCCGAGGATATAGAAGTTATTTTCACAAGAGAAAAAGATGTATTCATCCCACTTCATGAACGTATAGGATTAGCAAATAAAAAAAATGCTGATTTATTCATATCTATCCATTGTAACTATGTAGGCAATCCTGATGTATGTGGCACAGAGACATTCGTTATGGGACTTCACAAAGCAGAAGAAAATCTGAATGTAGCAAAACGAGAAAATAGTTCTGTCTTACTAGAAAGTGAGTATGAAACGCATTATGAGGGCTATGATCCAAATTCGCCTGTTGGACACATACTTCTATCTATGATTCAAAATGTGTTTCTTGACAATAGTATAGATGTTGCATCCAAAATAGAAAGTGAACTTATTTCTCGAAAAAAGACGAAAAGTCGAGGTGTCAAGCAAGCTGGATTTGTAGTACTCAAACAAGCTACAATGCCTTCTGTATTAGTTGAAACAGGATTCCTTAGTAATCCCAAGGAGGAAAAGTACTTACTAAGCAAAAAAGGGCAGAAAGAAATGGCCAACGGTATTAGCAATGGAGTGATGAAATTCTTCGGAAAAGAAAGTGCTCAGAATAATATAGTTAGTAAAAATAAAAACACTATAACCACACCCGCAAACACTCAGACAACAAGCTCGACAAACAATAAATACATTGTCCAAATCGGAGTATTTAGTAAAAAGAAGGGTGCGAAATACGAAGAAGCTGTCAAGGCATACGGAAAGCTAATCATAGAACACGTTGGTTCTGTACACAAATACTCTGTTGGCTACTTTGCCACTAGGAAAGATGCCGTTGCTATCATGAAATCTCTTTCAGATAATGGTTATGGAAATGGATTTGTAAAAACTAGATAACCTACTTCTAACCTTAATCCCCTAAAGTTTCTACTTATAAACAACTCGTTTTTTTTTAGCAAATATCAATTGAACTACAATTTGATAGCTGTATAGCCAGCTAGTTGCGGTCGCTTTACTAGTATTAGTATAATTGCACATTTAGACAAATGTGCAAACCTCACCCAACGTAATCGAACAATAACAGAATAGCCTATTTCATTGATTGTAAATTAGTTTTTCAATAAAGCACATATAATATTTGAATTTATTATTGACTTGAAATTATGTTTAATTTTAGATGATCATTCGACTTCTCTGAAGCTCTTTGGTAATCTACCCTCTCAGTTCGTTACAGAACCATAAAATTACAAATCAAGGCAAAATTGAAAACCTTGCTCAATGATTCGATAGAGCATGATTTGTTTTTAGCACCTCAGAAATGGCCTCTATGTCAATTCTATTTCACCATATTTCAAAACGACTTCAGAGAAGTTGGACTAATCCTATTTCGGCGTTTCATGTACATTAAATTCATTTGGTAATATCAAATCAATTTATCGACAAATCACTTTTCTCAATGAATTAAACAATTTCACCATATCTAGAACATAATATCCATATCTAGTTATATCTTTGCACTTTCTTAAAACAAAACCCAACTGAGAAATGAGCAAGAGTACCATGCTACAAGCTGCTGACAATCTAAGAATCATCGCCGCGTCGATGGTAGAAAGTGCTAAAAGTGGACACCCTGGTGGTGCCATGGGAGGTGCAGACTTCATGACTATCCTTTATTCAGAATACCTCGTGTATGATCCAGACGATATGGGATGGGCATTCAGAGATAGATTCTATCTTGACCCAGGACATATGTCAGCTATGCTGTACACTCAGCTAGGCCTTCTTGGTAAATACACAACAGAGGAATTACAAAACTTCAGACAATGGGGAAGCCCAACACCTGGTCATCCGGAAATTGATATTCAAAGAGGAATAGAAAATACTTCAGGGCCTTTGGGACTAGGACATGCTTTCGGAGCGGGATCTGCTGTAACAGAGCGTTTCTTAAGAGCTAGATATGGTGACTGGACAGAGCACATGACTTACATATACATATCTGATGGAGGAATACAAGAAGAAATCTCTCAAGGTGTGGGACGTATCGCGGGGCACTTAGGATTAGGTAACATCGTAATGTTCTATGATGCAAATGATATCCAACTATCTACAATAGTAGATGATGTAACCAGTGAAGACACTGCAAAAAAATATGAAGCTTGGGGATGGCATGTAATTACCATTGATGGTAATGATCATGATGCAATCAGAAAAGCACTTGATGAATCTCTAGAAAACAATGCAAAACCATCTCTTATCATAGGAAAAACTACTATGGGACTTGGTGCTAGAACTTCTGAAGGAGGAAGCCACGAAGGAAAGGTAGACACTCACGGACAACCGTTAAGTAAGACTGCTGCAGATATGGAAGCTACTATATCAAACCTTGGTGGAGATCCTGCGAATCCGTTTGCAGTATTCCCAGCGGTCTCAGAGCATTATAAAAATGTACTAGAAGAAAAAAGAGAACTATCAGCAAGAAGAAAAGCAAAATATCAAATGTGGGCAGATGAAAATGCAGACTTAGATGCTAATCTTGCTATTCAATTATCAGGCAAAAGACCAGAACTTGATTGGTCTTCACTAGAGCAAAAACAAGGTGTGGCAACTAGAGTATCGTCAGGTACTGTTATGGCTTGGTTAGCGGACCAAACGGATAATATAATCGTCGGTTCTGCAGATCTTAGCAATAGTGACAAAACGGATTTCTTCTTAAAGAAAACGACAGAGTTAAAAGCAAATGACTTCTCAGGAGCATTCTTCCAAGCAGGAGTTTCAGAATTAACAATGGCAGCAATGTGCATAGGAATGAGTCTTCATGGAGGAGTAATTCCTGTATGTGCTACATTCTTCGCATTTTCTGACTATATGAAACCTGCCATCAGAGTCGCTGCATTGATGGAGACACCTGTGATCTTCGTATATACTCACGATTCTTTCAGAGTGGGAGAAGATGGACCTACGCACCAACCGATCGAACAAGAAGCGCAATTAAGATTACTAGAAAAAGTGCAAAATCACAGTCATAAGAATTCGCTCTTGGTATTAAGACCTGGTGATGCAAGTGAAACTACAGTAGCTTGGCAAATGGCTTTTGA
>CALKXE010000214.1 GCA_938003955.1 uncultured Saprospiraceae bacterium
CCAGAAGTAGTCTGTGCTCCTCTAGGGCTTACATACTCATGGAATACAGGAGAAACTACTGAATCTATAACTGTTTGTCCAACACAATATGAAATATATGATGTAACTGTGATTGGCCCAGCAGGTTTATCTGAGAGCACAACAGTATCTGTTCTTGTAGATGAGGATATCATTTACTTTGACGAAGTAGATTTTTTCTGTGTAGGCCAATCTTACTTTGCTAATTCTGAATTTGGAAATAACAACTGGGCATCTAGTGATGAATCAATAGCCTCTTTTGATAATAATGAGTTGTTGATTTATGCTGAAGGCACTGTTACTATCTCAAGTACAAGTCCTGGAGGATGTGTCACTGAATTAGAAATTACTACTTCTCCGCTACCAATTATTAATTTTGAAGGATCTAGTGAGATATGTATTGGAGAAACGACTCAATTGTCACCTTATTCAGGAGTATTTTGGGACACAGACAATCCAAGTGTTGCAACTATAGATGAAAATGGAAATATTATTGGAACTGGAGCAGGATCTACTTTTCCTACTTGCACAGACTTAATAACCGGTTGTTCAATAACATCAGATATTCCGATAACAGTCTTGCCAGCACCAATCATCCAAAATAATGGTTCTGACGAACTTTGCGTTGGAGAAACTACTCTTATAGCATCAGCCAATGATGGGACCTGGGAAAGTACAAATTCACAGATAACAACAATCGATAATAGTGGACTCGTTACAGCCATTTCTTCTGGAGAAGCATATTTCGCATTTACAGAAACAGAGAACGGCTGTACAAGTACTTATGGGCCAATAATCAATACTTCATTACCAGAAATCACTTCTGGAGAACCACAAATATGTATTGGGGAAACGACTAATTTATTACCATCGACAGGTGGTACTTGGGCAAGTTCTAATTCGGCAGTGGCTTCTATTACAAATGATGGCATTGTTACAGGAGTTAGTAAAGGTTCTGCCAATTTTTCATTTACAGATACTATGACAGGATGTTCTTCGGAGCTTAGTAGTGCAACTATAGTAAATGTTTGTGAGGTAGCACCAGCAAGAGCTTGTAATGAAATAGAAGACATTATTTGCGATATAGATCTTTTAAATAACTTTGTTGGATTAATGTATTCTGATGATTCCGGTGGAAATCAACCACTTCCATTGTGTTCAGACGGGGGTGGGCCTCATAACATTTCTTGGGTTGCCTTTGTAGCTCCTGAAGGTACTTATACAGTAGTAATAACAGCAAGTAATTGCGCTGGAAGCACAACAGGGCAAGAAGGTGTACAAATTGGTATTTACACAGACTGCACATTTTCTGAATCTGTATATTGCAATCCAAATTGTTCTTTAGAACCGGTTAGCATAGAAAGCGCTTACCTTGTATCAGGTGAAACATATTACTTCTTTATAGATGGCTGTTCAAGTTCGGTTTGCGAATATGAAATAAACTTCACAGGAAATTACATCAGCCAATGTGAAAGTCAATGTGATGATTCAACAATTAATACAGATTGGACATACGTCCCAGCTGGAGAATTTGATCAAGATTATAATATCATCACGTACTCCACTGGAAGCAATCTCGATATTGGTGATGACCGCGATCATCTAGTTTTCTACGATTATAATACTGGAAACGTATATTTAAAAGAAAACAACAGCAATGGGTTCTTGGATAATGAAGTGCTTCTATTTAATAATGAAGATCACTATGCGAATGGGATTTATAAAATCTATTTAGAGGATATTGACAACGATGGTTTGACAGATATAATACTTGCAGAAAGTAATATAGTTACCATGACTGGCGAAATAGGTGATCAAATATCAGTGTATCAAAATTTTAGTGATTACTCATTTGGACGACAAATAAATGAGCGTGTATGTGAAATGCAAGGCCCCGATCAATTAGAAATTGTAGATTTCGACAATGATGGCATGAAAGATATATTCTTTGTTTGTACTGATCGATTATATGATATTTTATGGATAAACAGTTGGGAGGAAACAGAAAAAACAGACTTCAATGCACAAACTTTTTGTCATTTCTATACTGGTGATTTCAACCAAGATGGCAATATTGATATAGCTTTCAACAACAATGAGTTTCTGACTCTTCTAAATAATGGTGACCGAACATTTACAAATAGTAATATGATCGCTTATGAATCAGGATGCCAAGGATTATCTTATTTTGTAGAAGAATCAAATACTATACTAGGCCCCTACTTTGCATCCATAATATTAGATCCATCAAGTTTAGAAACAGAATTCTGTTCTGATCATTATTTTGGTGACAATGAAAATAAAATCTTTAGAGCAAATATTTTCTCGCCTGATGAAGAATCAGTTATCGTTCCTCAGGTTGAAGGTTTCCATACTGTGGATCCTAATCAAGAATGTGATTTTAGTATAGATGGTGTCGAAATACCATCTGTGGCAGCAAGAGAAAACACCAAAATTGATATAACTCTGAATGGTTGCACAGACTTCTTAGTAATAGAAGGAAATCAAATATTTGCTTGGATCAATCCCAAGCAATCTACCAAAATACTCGGTACGGCGTTTATTGATGAAAATGAAAACGGTATCTATGACAGCAATGAACTTCCATTAAGAAATGTATTAGTCTCAATTGCTCCTGGTGATTTTTCAATTCTGACAGATGATGATGGAAATTATGCATTTTCAGTTCCGCCTGGCACATATACGATTACTGCCAATGTCAACGAAGGTGAATGGATCGAAACTGAATTAACAATTAACAATATTCAAATCTTTGAACCTTGTAATGAAGGCTACAACTTTGGATTTGCACCTAATACTGGACCAGAAGAAATGGCAACACTTTCGATGGTCAATACTATTGCAAGATGTGATTTCGAAACCAGATTTACCATTACGGTTGAGAATACTGGAGCTGAACCATTAGAAGGTGCATTAGTATTTACATTTGATGATCAAACCACCTTCTTTTCTAGTGATATAGCTAGCTATCAAGTAATTGGAAATACTGTTACGGCAGACGTTAGTTCACTAACACCATTCTCCCCTCAGACATATAAAATAACTGTGAAAATGCCTAGTGGCTCATCAAATCTGCCAATCCTAGATTTTGATGCAAAGTTATACGATAAGTTCGGTCAAGTAATCGAAGAATATGGGTACTCAGATCAACTTAGGTGCTCTTATGACCCAAATGATAAAAGAGAATATCCAGACAGAGAAGGAGAAGATAATCTTACATTAATGGATGAAGATATAGAGTACACTATCCGATTCCAAAACAATGGTAATGATACCGCATTCCTTGTAAAAATAGTAGACCCACTGGATCCGAGTATTGATCCATCTACTATCCGTGTGATGAATTCAAGTCATCCTGTAGAAACATGTATAGAGGGCACTGATTTGATATTCTTATTCGAAGATATATTATTGGTCGATAGCACAACAAATTACCCGGGCAGTCAAGGGTTCGTAACATTCAGGTGTAATGCAAAAGAAGGACTGGCAGAATTCACTCCTGCGCATAATCAAGCGGATATAATATTTGACACCAACGTACCTATCGTAACCAACCAGACTATTAATACACTAGTAAGTGTACTTTGTACAGATGAGGAAACAATCCTCCAAGTTGCGATTTGCGATGGAGAAACTTACAATGGATATTCCGTATCTGGTACATACACAGAGTCATTCGAATTGCCATTTGGTTGTGATTCTACAGTGATTACAGTATTAGATGTACAAGGAATCACTGTTGCTCAAAATACAGTTGATATTTGTAGCGGAGAGTCTATATTCTTCAACGGAACTAGCTATAACATAGCGGAATCTACACAGTTAACCGACTCTTTATATAGTGATATTGGCTGTCTATCTGACATCCTAACTTTACAAGTAAATGTTACGGAAATATCTTACACAGA
>CALKXE010000215.1 GCA_938003955.1 uncultured Saprospiraceae bacterium
ATTGCTCTAGTTCTTCCACCAACGTTATTTGGACCTCTAGCTACCCATTCATCTCCCGCTCTGCTTTCTGCAATCCTTCCTGATTTTATTATTTCTTTCCTTATTTCGTAGAGACTTTCTCTTGGAATTTCTCCTGTGTAAGGATTTCTTGTCATTTTGGCCTCTTGCTCAGCCATTTTAGCGATTCTTTCTGCTTTTGTAAACGGTTTGTGTTCCGTTTTTTCATTACAAGAACTTAAAACAAATAGCGTTGCTATAAAAATGTATATAAATGATTTCTTCATATCGATATTGATTGATGAATAGATTGTAAATAATACAACGAAAATATACTTTTTAACGAAAGACTAGGGTCTAATTTTGGATTAATCACTATTAATTGGGAAAACTGTCTTTTAGCTTAACTATTGATAACATTGCTTTGTAAATAATGAACATTTTATTGCCTGCAATATGATAAAGTAAAATGAAGCTATGTCGGTGATAGCTGAGGTCTCTATATTAATGCACATTTTTGACAAATATATTGATGCAGAGAAAATAATGAGATTGGAAAAAGCTTTTTATTTAGGTCACCTCATTTCATAACAAAACGATTTTATATCTTGCAATCTTCAAATAAAGAATAATGAAAAAGTACTTATTGATAATGTTTTTGGGTTTTGGTATTTGGTTTTCAGCATCAGCTCAATACTATTATGGTGTGAAAGGTGGAATTGGACTTAATATGCAAAAATGGAATACGTTTGAGCGTGACATTCTTTTTACGCCTTTGATCGATCTTTATACAGAAACTCATGATGATCCTATTAATAAACTGTATGCTTCATTAGGATTTCATACAAGAGGAAGTGCGATCAGAGGATTTGGATTCCAATCATTCAATTCCTATAGATTTAATAATCTCTCTCTGGAGTTAGGCTTTAAGCAAATGTTGAGTGTGAGTAAGAAGTATAATCCTTATTACATGCTTGCTGGCAGATTAGAATATACAGTAAGTACCAATCTAAGTAGCGGAGGAGCTCAATTCAGTGTGCGTAATCTTGTGGATGATAATTTCGTCAATAAGATAAACTATGGTCTCACGATCGGCGGAGGCTTCGAATTTAATTGGGATGATACTAAAGTAATATTTGTAGAAGCATCTATCAATCCTGATGCTTCAAAACAATATGATCAACCTTCTACAGCAGTAATCACCAATCCTAACCCTACAACATTCAATCCGAGTCCAACGATAACGATTTTTCCACAAGAAGTAAGAAATGTGAGTTTAGAGTTGAAAGTTGGTATTAAATTCCTAAGAGGATACTGGGAAGAGGATGAAGAATACTAGTCTAGAAAAATAAAATGTTTTTATTAAAACTTTAAACCTCTTCTATTTCATAATTACCGCAAGAAAACGGACTTTTGCGGCATGAAAAAATACACTGCCGATAAAATTTTCACACTTACTGGTGAGCCACTGACTAATCATGTTATCGTAGAGGATAACAATGGTGCAATTGTAAGCATCGATTCATTATCTGATCATGATAGCAGTTCCGTGCAATCCTTCAAAGGAATTATTACTCCAGGTTTTGTGAATACACATTGTCATCTTGAGCTTTCTCATATGAAAGGGCGGGTAGACACAGGCACTGGCTTGATTCCATTCATAAGCAGTGTAGTGAAGCATCGTGATTTTCCTGAGGAGCAAATAATGGATGCAATCGAAGCTGCCGATCAAGAGATGTACAATGAAGGAATTGTAGCTGTTGGAGATATTTCTAATAAGACGGATACTGCAGCAACAAAATCTAAATCGAAAATCAACTATTATACTTTTGTTGAGATGTTTGATTTCATGCAGTCAGAAATGACAGATGATACGATTGACCAATATAAAGAGGTATTTGAAGGCCACTCTGATCAAAATGGGAATAAAAAAAGCTTTGTGCCACATGCTCCATATTCAGTAAGTGAAGGTTTGTATGAATATATAAGAAACGAAAATTACCAACAAGATACAGTCAGTATTCATAACCAGGAAACAGCTGCAGAACAAGAGTTATTCAAAACTAAAACTGGAGATTTTCTAGGATTTTATGATGGATTTGGATTCAAGTTGGATAAGTTAGAAGCGACGGGGAAGGGGAGTATCTATCATGCAATGAAGAATATGAATGCTATGATGAAGATACTATTCGTTCACAATACGATGACTTCAGCTGAAGATATAGCTGCGGCATTAGATTGGAACTTTAGATCTTATTGGGCAACATGTGCAAATGCAAACTTATACATAGAAAATAGACTTCCTGATTATCAGGCATTTATAGATGCGGATGCTAAGATGACGATCGGTACTGACAGTCTTACTTCAAACTGGCAGCTTTCTGTCTTAGAAGAAATGAAGACCATTAAGAGGTTTAAGTCATACGTGCCAGTAGAAACGCTGATCACTTGGGCATGTAAGAATGGTGCAGAAGCACTAGGGTACGATGATCAATTAGGTACTATTGAAGTTGGGAAAAAACCAGGTTTAGTACATGTAGATGCAATAGTTGGATCAGATGGAAGTGTAGATATCTCTAATTCATCAGCTAAAAGAATCTAAATAGATATTATTTGCGACAATGTAAAGGTAGGAGGTGTCTTTTTAAAAGAGATCTAGGTTTTAAATCTCAACCCTCAATCTTAAATTAATCCTCCTTGAAGTCAAGAAATTTGGAATAGCAAATTGCTGGTCTGTTACTGTTTTAATCCAAGTATTACTTGCGACATTAGATACCTCTAATAGATTGAATACTTCTACACTCAACCAAGCATTTCTGCTGAATTTGAAGGGGTGATGAGGTCTTTTGTCTTTCCAGTCCTCTTTCCATAGCTGATATCCAAAGCCTATATCGACTCTGTGATAAGGCTTGAAACGGAATGTGTTCCTATAGATTTGGTTGTCATCTTTTACTCCGAATGGCAGCCCCGATCCAACGCTAAGATTAAGGTGCATTTTGAAGTTCTCATTATTGGGTAGATAATCTTGGAAAAACATTGACATCTGCATCAATCTGTCCGTAGGTCTCGGAACCGATGATTGTACTTCTGGATTTTCTGGATCTTCGATATTATATTTCAGATGATCAACACCCAGAATGTTCTCTTTGGTAGATAGAAAAGAAAGGTTGACCCATGACTCCGCACCAGGTACGAACTCCCCATTTAGTCTTATATCTATCCCCGTGGCGTAACCTTCGGAATCATTTTCGCCACTATACCGAATTCTTACATTGTCTATTTCATAAGAAACCAGATTACTCATTGTCTTATAATAGACTTCAGTGATCAGTCTGAATGGCTTTGCACTCATACTCTTCCAATAAAAGTCATAGCTCAATCCCCCAACTAGGTGTGTTGATTTCTGAGATTTTAATCCTAAATTGACAGAACCATCAGGCCTTCTCATCTCTCTATAGATTGGAGGTTGGTAGTATATGCCACCACTCAGTTTGAATGAGATGTCCTTATCCCAAGCGAGTGGCTTATATAAGAATTGTGCTCTTGGACTAAATATGAACTCCTTGTTTAGATCCCGATAGTTACCTCTTACACCTACGGTAAGTTTCATTTCCCTTACATCTTCATCTAGGTAACTGTAACTATCTTGTATAAAACCAGAAAATCGATTAGACCTGATCTCATTCTCTGTCTTAAGGAAAGAAGAAAGTTGTAATTCTTCCGTATTAATAGGTAGCGAGAATCCAGCTGAATCTATTCTTTCCCATTCATTTAATCTATCGTCAAAGTATTCATTTTGATACTTGAGTCCCCATTGGAAGAAGTGAGAAGTTACAGCTTCACTATCTGTCTGTAGTTCGAATCCACCTTTGTGAGCTATATTATAAATCCTATTGAATAGATAGTTTCTAGTATATGTGTGTTGAGTACCAACACCTAAAACAGCTACTTCTGTTCCAAAATCATCACTACCCAAATCTGTCTCAATCTCTGCCAATCTATAGAATCCAAGGATGTCAAAATTTTCTTCTTCGTTACTCTGATAGTTAGATGCTAATATTTTTAGATAGAGCGGATTTTTGTCTCTTTCAGGAACATAGGTGAATGCTAGACCACTTGTGCCATTTGTAAATCGATCCTTTTCTCCGCCTTCAAATACAGAAGTAAACCTTAATGCTTGTGTAATCAATCCAAGTGTAGTACTCCTAGTCGTTGGAGTGAATTCATAAACACTCTTATTGAAATTACCAAGAAATCCGACTTGAAGGCTTCTAGATATATCATACGTTAGATATGCTTGGATATCTGTGAATTCTGGTAAGTATTCCCCTTTTGTATCCAGCGAGCCAAGGATGTATTTTGATGTTTTGTATCGAGCTCCGACTAAGTATCTAAATTTGTTGTAGGCATTTGCGCCGAGCCTTTTGCTTCCTTCTATATGTGCAGATGCACCGAGAAGACTGGCAGAAATACTGCCTTTTGTTGCTTCTGGTCGTTTATACTTGATATCTAAAACCGAAGACAACTTATCTCCATATTTAGATTGGAATCCACCAGATGAAAATGATAAATCTCGAACCAGGTCAATATTAGGAAAACTTAATCCCTCTTGTTGGCCACTTCTAATCAACTGTGGTCGGAATATCTCAAAGTCATTTACATAGACCAGATTCTCATCATAGTTACCACCTCTCACATTATATTGTGAACTTAACTCTCCACCACTTCCTGCCGATACTCCTAATGCGATACTCGGTAATACAGATTCTAGATTACCGGACGCAGTGGGCAGACTTTTAAATTCTGATACTTCTTCTTTGACCATACCCACATCTTCAATTCTTGATTCAGTGACTATGATTTCTATGTCAGATTCTTGGGCGGCAAGTTTAATGTTTACGTATCTTTTTGATCCAGGTACCATTTCGGTTACTAGTGTACTTGCCGTATTATAGCCTAATCTTGATACGACTAATCTTTGTTTTTTATCTGCATCGATTTCTAATCTGTACGAACCGTCCATACCGGATTCAGTTGCGATGTTTGTATTTTGAATATAAACAGTTGCAAATTCTACAGCTGCGCCTGTTTCAAGATCAGTTATATTTCCAAAAATTACAGCTTTTTCTGATTGGCTAAAAATTGAACTGAAAGCAAACAGCAGAAAGAATAATAAAAAATGTTTCATCGGAATAGTTAGATGATGTTAGTTCGATAGAAGTATAAAAACGAAAGATTTAGATATTAATTATCAAAACCAATAGCTTTTAATTGGCTAATTGTCTTTATTGGATCTTCAGATTTGAATACACTACTTCCTGCTACTAGAACTCTAGCACCCGCTTGAAGCATTACTTCTGCATTTTGTAATCCGACACCACCATCTATTTCTATGATTGTCTTTGCGTTGATCTCGTCGATCATTGCTTTTAGTTTTTTGATTTTTGGTATCGTTTGGTAGATGAATTTTTGTCCGCCAAATCCTGGGTTTACAGACATGAGGCATATCATATCTGTCATTTCCAATAGATCTTCTAGCCCGGCAACACTGGTTCCTGGATTAATTGCGATTCCAGCTTTTGCTCCAGTTGCTTTGATTTGTTGGATGGTCCTATGTATGTGAGGACATGCTTCTAGATGTACAGTAATCGTTTCCGCGCCACAATCTCTGAATTGCTCAATATATTTCTCAGGCTCTACAATCATAAGGTGCACATCAAGCGGTTTTTTAGCATGCTTTGCAATGGCTTTTATGACAGGTTGTCCAAATGAGATGTTTGGTACAAATACACCATCCATAACATCAATATGGAACCAATCAGCTTCACTACTATTGATCATTTCGATATCTCGTTGGAGATTGGCAAAGTCTGAAGCTAGGACTGATGGTGCGATTAAGTGGTTAGGCATTTTACGATACGTTTGTGTGGTTACTTATACAATGGCGCAAAGGTAGGTAATGTTTATTGGAAAAGATATTTGAATTAAACGAATTAGAATATATAATTTATTTACTTAAATTATATATTGCAATATTGCGATAAAAGGATTACCTTTGAGTCATGGGACTTACCAAAACGGAAATTTTTACAGAAGAACAAAACAGGATTGCTGCCATTGCAAAGGTGATAGGGCACCCAGCAAGGGTAGCCATACTTCAGTACCTTGTTGAGAAGAATTCTTGTGTTTGTGGTGAATTAGTAGATGAGATAGGATTGGCACAACCGACCATATCACAGCACTTGAAAGAGCTTAAGAAAATTGGAATTCTCAAAGGTAGTATTGAAGGGACTAGTGTGTGTTACTGTATCGATCAATCTGTTTTAGGGGAAATAAAGTCCGTTTTTACTCAGTTTTTTGAAGCTTGCAGTTGCGGTTGTTCGGAAGATGGGTGTTGTTGTTAATCATAAAAACATAATCATGAAACTCCGATGACTGAGCTTTAGAAACCACAGGAAATAATTAAGATTGATTGTTGTTTTATTTCAATTCAAACCAGAATTGTAGTTTGTTCCAATTCAAAGAAGAATTGAAGTTTGTTCCAATTCAAAGAAGAATTGAAGTTTGTTCCAATTCAAAGAAGAATTGAAACTTGTTCCAATTCAAAGAAGAATTGAAACTTGTTCCAATTCAAAGAAGAATTGAAACCTGAACCCTTAAATTCTTATTTATTGATACTGAATAACAGCCTTTAGATATAAGTACAGATTGCATATAACTATTGATTTTTAACCAAATAAAATTTAATACAAATGAAATTAGAGGAAATTAAAACGCATCTCAAAAGTTTAGCTACTATTGCATTCGAATTACCGGACGGCACATTGGTTCCCAATCACTTTCATGTAACAGAAGTAGGTAAGGTAACGAAGGACTTTATTGATTGTGGCGGGACGGTTCGTCACGAATCTGTAGTCAATTTTCAATTGTGGGAAGCGGATGATTACGATCATAGATTGCATCCAGAGAGACTAGTGAATATTATTGAGTTATCTCAGAAAACACTTGGAATTGGAGACTTAGATATCGAAGTTGAATATCAAGGTGCAACGATAGGGAAGTACGGTTTAGATTTTGATGGAAAGAATTTTAAGCTAATTACAAAACAGACAGACTGCCTTGCTAAAGATAATTGTGGCGTACCTCAAGAAAAAGTGATGGTTGATCTAGGATCGATGACTGCAAATGCATGCACGCCAGGTGGTGGATGTTGTTAACAATAAAAAAGTATTATAATGTATCAAAAACTGAAAAGCTCAATCGAAGCTTTTGACATAGACAGTATTCCTGAAGCAAGAAGAGAGCTGTTGGATGAGCTAGTAACCTACATCGCTAGTCGACAAGAGAAGGATCTACCAGTGAATCTGAATTTCATCTGTACACATAACTCAAGGAGGAGTCATCTTTCTCAGATCTGGGCACAGACAATGGCAGCATATTATAATGTTCGTGGAGTAGATTGTTATTCTGGAGGGACAGAAGCTACAGCTATGTATCCAGTGATAGGAGAAACTCTCGCAAGTCAAGGATTTGCAATATCAAAGCTTGCGGATCAAGAGAATCCAGTATATGCAATCCGATACGATAGTGTATCTCGAGCTATGATTGTATTCTCTAAAAAATATGACGATTCATTCAATCCCAAAGCAAACTATGGAGCAATCATGACATGTGCATCTGCAGACGAGGGGTGTCCAGTGGTCATCGGAGCCGAAGTGCGATTACCGATCAGGTACAAAGACCCTAAGGTGTCGGATGGTACACCTGATCAAGCAAAAACATACTTGGAGCGAAGTATCCAGATCGGAACCGAAATGATGTATATATTTCATAAGGTAGGGTAGGTTCTGTTGTCCTATAGAAATCAAAATAAATGATAAAGCAATATCAAGTAAACGGTATGACATGCGGAGGCTGTGTAGCATCAGTAAAACAAAACCTTGAAGAACATCCGATGGTGACTTCAGTTGATGTGACATTAGACCCACCTCATGCAACTGTATCGATGGATATGCCAGTACCGATATCAATATTGCAATCAGCAATGGGGAAGAAATATACAATAACAGAAGGCGAAATTGTAGCGGCAAAAACGACACTCAATTCAGAACTAAAAGAAACATTACCAGAAAAATCACTGTCTACTTACAAACCATTGTTACTTATTGTGGCTTTTATTGCAGGAGTGAGTCTTCTCAGCCAATATCCGTTTGATGCTTTCTCATTTATGATTTGGATGAGACATTTCATGGCGGGATTCTTTATTGTTTTTTCCTTTTTTAAATTGCTAAACCTTTCAGGCTTTGCCACTAGCTACAGTATGTATGATGTGATTGCAGCTAGATGGAATAGCTGGGGATACATCTACCCATTTGTAGAGTTGGGCTTAGGGGTTTTGTTTTTAATTAATGTATTTCCATTTTATACGAATTTAGCAACTATTCTGATACTCGGAGTTAGTACAATCGGTGTTGTGCAAAGTAATCTACAGAAGAGAGAAATCAAATGTGCTTGCTTAGGTGATGTTTTCAATTTGCCGATGAGTACAGTTACCATTGTCGAGAATGTAAGTATGCTACTGATGAGTGTCGCAATGTTGATCGTTAGTTAGGATATGCTGGTTGCTTAGCAAGTCATTTTTTGTATTCAAATACGTTTTCTGGAGAAATAGAATTTAGTGCTAGATATTGGTAGGTTGTCTTAGTATTTTAATTTCTCTGGTCAGTGTGTTGCGAAACACAGCGATGATTTCATTTAGGAGGCGATAAAACGGATTGCATTTATTCAGCTCATGAATGAGAATTGAATGTTGAAAAAGAAAAAATATCAATTACGATTAAGGACTTTAATTCTTCAAGGTCCCAGTGCATATAGAGTTACTTGTGATTAATCTTACGGAATTACACTGGGAATGCAACAATTATAGATTAATTCAGAAATTATCTTTTAAGTGGAGGTAGGGTAAAAAAGCCCGCTGTTGTTTTATTAGCAAGAAAGCAATTTATTCAAATGAAGTGAATTGAAAATATGCTTTAAAACACTTCAAAATCTTAAAACTTAATTATGAAGAATTCTAATCAATCCATCCTCCAACTATTAATTATCTTTTTCTTGAGTGCCACTTCTATGATTAGTGCACAAGATGTAAAAGTGTTTATCATGGCGGGGCAATCTAATATGCAGGGTCATGGTGACGTGTCTCCTGATGATCTACCAGGTACACTATCCCACTTTATGAATAATGGAGGAGCTGCCGAATTTGGCTATGTTCAAAATACAGATGGCAGTTGGGCAATTCGTGATGATGTATGGGTGCGATACAATCATGAAAATGGAGATTTATTAGCGGACAAATTAAATATTGGTTTCGGTGGTGATGATAATAAACTGGGACCTGAGTTAGGTTTTGGACATTTATTGGGTGCGGATACTGAAGATCAAATACTCATCATAAAAACGTGTTGGGGTGGTAAGAATCTAGCGGTAGATTTCAGGCCTCCAAGTTCTGGGGGAACAACAGGAATCTATTACAATCAAATGATGCAGGATATAACATCAGCCATAGCTAACATAGCTACGGAATTCCCTCAGTATACTGGTGGTGATGTAAAAATAGCTGGATTCGCTTGGTTTCAAGGATGGAATGATGGAGAAGAACAGTCTTTTCTCGATGAATATGAGCAAAATTTAATCAATTTAATTGCTGATGTAAGAACGGACTTGAATGTTCCGAATCTTCCTGTTGTAGTAGGTCTTACTGGTAACGGTGGTAGAACAGTAGATCAAGGGGATGCATGGGTTAATAGCTTGCAGACTCAGCTTGTCCCTGCCCAAATAAGTGCAGCTGAATTTAGCGGTCATAGTAATGTAGTCTATGCAGAAACGCGAGATTATTGGATAGACGGAGACGCGTCTCCTGAGCCTGATTTTGTACATCATTGGAAAAACAATGCAGAAAGCTACTTGAGAATTGGAACCGCATTCGGTCAACAGATGATCAGTCTACTTGGCGGGTCAGGAGGAAATAATGGAGGCACTTCATTAGGGACTATTCAAGCAAACACAAACCTAGCACTTCCTTCTTCGTATAATTTTCAAGAATACGTATTTCCTGAGCCAGATGATCAAGGCGATTGTCAAGGTATGATCAATAATACAGCAATGATTGATGAAGTGTATATAGCTCAAACTCATGTGCATACATTGGATCATCCATTGTTTTATATGATTGGACATAGGCCAGCCGTATTGCAACTTGCTGTATCAGGAATAGGGGCAGCGCCTGATGTCACTGTGACGGGGACTATGAATGGAACGCAAATCGGAACACTATGTCTGAAAGGACCCGTAACATTGAGTAGTTCTGTAGATCAGGAACGACCAAATTTTGAAGATTTCTTTTCAGTTACTCTACCTAAGTCATGGGTTGTGAATGGATTAGAGTTACTAGTGAGAGCGGGAAGCAATAGTCGAACAATCAGTGCGCCAGAACTTAAGATCGGACCATACACAGAGTTAAATTTAGTAGAAGTGAAATTGGACGTATTGGACTATAATAATGTCCCAGGACAACAGACTGTGATCGATGATCAGCTTGGTGAACTCGCATCTGCTTATCCTGCAAGTGTGATTAGATACGGTACTTTTCCTGTGACTATTCCTTTTCCAGAATTTGTGGTAACGAATGGCACCGAGCAATTAGCAAGACTGACAAGTGTCGACGATATAGGTGATGCGGGAGTCCCGAATGAAGGGAACATAAACTATGCTGCTAATGATTTCCTCGCGGCTATTCAAATGGCGAATGGGGATCTTGTTAGTACAGTATATTTTGGCAATACGTTGAACCTTAGTCCTGGAGGCTGGGGCGGAGGAAGATCTTTTGTGTCTCCTGATTATGACAATATATTCGTCCACGAATTAGGGCATGCATTATCACTACCGCATTGGGGGGAGGAATTTAATAATCCTATTGAGAATAATGATCAATATCTATATCCGTATGGCGGAGAGAATAATGAAGGCAGTGGTATCGGTGAGACATGGACGTTTATTCAAGATAAATATGCATTTGTAAATCCTAAATGTGAAATAGAATCTACAGGAAATGTAGGGCTCGAGCGAAGTGATTGTATGGATCGCGAAGTATCGTGTAATGAACTGAGAGGAGATGTAGAAGGGCCGTGGGAAGGATTTAGTGATTTTTCTTCTTATAGCATGCATCAATTTTTATCAGGAGGTGCAGTTCATCGTGATTTTGTGCCATACAGAAATGGAATGTCAGAATTTCAGGTTTCCGAGCAACCAGGGTATCCAACGGTGTCGTTGGTGAACGGAAAAAGAGTGTTTACAAGAGAATCCACTCAACCTCAAGATTCGGGAGAAGAAGATTGGTTTGACCTGCCAGGAGAGGAAAAGATAGAGCAAGATCTTTATTTATTATACGGATCTATTCATCCTAATCAAGATCAAGCTAATATTATCTATGACCCTTTGAAAATAAAAGGAAATCTAGCTCCGAGCATTGATCCTACGGATCCAGATATGTTTGCCACATTGCAAAATATGACAAATGAAGATGGGCCTGCGATCTTTCAAGAATCACGAGATATAACATTAAAACTTAACTATATAGATGGAAGTGTTAAGCATGTTGTAGTGCCATATACTTCTTTTGATAGAGAACCAGATGATTATTACGGCTTAGGCAGAGGTGATATCTCTTATTTTGCAGTAGCTGTACCTGGAGATATTGATTTATGTAATGTCGAATTATACCATCGTCCATTTGTCGTAAGTTTTGATGATGACGATACAGAAGGCAATATTAACTATGGGCCAAACAACATAACAGCAGCTAATTACATGGACGGTGCGATACTGAAGGCAACAGTTAACTTTTCCTGTAACTGCCCTGGAACTCCTGACTACATAGAGCCTGGTACTCCTTGTGATGATGGGAATCCTCTGACAATAGACGATGTAGAAGATGGTTTCTGTAACTGTGCTGGAGTAGCGATCGGACCTTGCGGAGTTATTAATAATGGTAATTTTACGGAATCAACATTTGGCTGGTGGAACTGGGGAATGGAAATTACTTCGGTAAATGGTGAAGCTAGATTTAGTAATATTGATTCAGGTGATGCAGGGATAGCACAAGGACCATTTAGTCTAGAAAATAATGAGTCTTATAAAGTTAGTTTCGACGCATATGCAGAAGCATCTAGCCCTTTAGATTTGCTCATCTTCTTAGACGAGGAGCCATTCACTGAATTTTATAGAGAAACCATAGTTCTTGAAACCAATAGCCAGAACTTTGAAAGGACATTTACATTTAGTAATCCTTCGTCGTTTAACGTTGCGCTAGAATTTAATTTAAGTGGAAATGAATCAACTGTATTTCTTGACAATGTTTGTCTAGATAAAGCATGTGTTGGAGGTACTGCAGAGATTCTATATAATGGGATAGATGATGATTGTAATCCTGGTACATTGGACGATGATATAGATCAAGACGGATTTTTGTTCGCGGATGATTGTGATGATAATAATATAAATATCAATCCTGATGCGATCGATATACCTAATAATTCGATTGATGAAGATTGTGATGGATTTGATAGTATAGTGCTACCTGTTACATTTATTTTGTTTGAAGGGGAAGTAGCGGATAGTGAAATTCAATTAGCGTGGGAAGTTGCCAATGAAATAAACGTATCTCAATATGTTATCGAAAGGAGCCAGGGGCAACCAATTGAAGCATTCATTGCCATTGGGGATGTATCTGCTGATGGTGGGGTTACATATTCATTTACAGATGATGCTCCCAACGAAGGGATCAATTACTATAGAATAAAATCGGTAGATTTTGATGGGCAAATAGGCTATTCGGAGATTATTATGGTCAACTATTTAAGCACCCATACAACAGAAGATAAGGCACTTCATAACATCATACTATCTCCTAGTCCTGTCAATGATAGAATATACTTATCATCAGGCGAGCTGATCAAAATTGTTGATCTTAATGGAAGAGAATATCCTTTGTCATACGACGTGTCTCAACTTTCAAGTGGCATGTATATAGCTATCATCAGAGTAAATAGTGAGGTCGTAGTACCAAGAAAGTTTATTAAACAGTAATTTATAGTAAGAAGTTATATTTATATTCTACTTTAGTAAAATCGGAGGCTTGACTTTTTTGTCTGCCTCCGTTTTAGTACTTCAGACCAATCGTTAAACTATATACAATTGACAGACGAAGAATTATTAATTAGGGAAAAGGTTTGGGAAGCTTTATCGAATTTCTATTTGGATACAGAATTGGATGATAGCGATTACAATTACATTTTTAAGATATTTATTGAGTCTAAACTTAGCCTTGAAAAACTAAAGGAAATTGATTTATTCGAAGTTTTTCCCACTTTACAAATGAACCTGTTAAGTGTGGCAGGAGAGTGGGGAGGTTTTAATAAAGAGTGGTTAAATGAAAAGTGCTCAAGTAATTATAAAAAGAAAAATAATAGTGAGTTTCGATTTGTGACTAAGGCAAAGAATAAATTACATTATTGGATGAGAAAAGATCACTGGAGAGAAATTGAAGCTAGATGGGAGCCTGTTGACTCGGATAATCAGCATTTTAACATCTGGTTATTGATCGACTTTTCAAATGTATTCGTTTGTATGTATCAGCTGTCACTTAGAAATAAAAGCCTATTGCCACTACCAGATTATAAAAGCAGTTACCTTTGCATTACAAAAATAGACAATGTCAAAACTACAACAACCACTAATAAAGCAATTAGCAAGAGAGATAGCCAAAGGTAATACCTGCTATATCGAGCGGTATAAT
>CALKXE010000216.1 GCA_938003955.1 uncultured Saprospiraceae bacterium
GAAGTGCGAGATTACTTTATTTGATTCTTCAGTATTCAAAATTCAAAAATTATGTTTAAAAATTATATAAAACTAGCATGGAGAGTACTTTCTCGGCGGAAGTTCTTCACTTTTATTACGTTATTCGGAATCAGTTTTACCTTGCTCATACTAATGTTGGTAACTTCGTATATACAGACTGAATTTGGAGGCACCGCACCTCTGGGGAATCAAGATGAATTGGTAGTTCTTCCATTTATAGAATTAAGTATCAAACATTACGATACTATTCCGACTGTGGATACTACTTACTCAGACATGGTGGCAAAATTCGACACCACATATGATATCAAATCCATTGGCTCAAGCAGCAGCTCAAGTTCTATGAGTGATGAGATGCTGGGGAAGTATTTCAGAGACATTGCTTCTGTGAAACGATCGACCATATTCAACACCAATAGCGCTTTCGATATATACATGGACAATAGTAAGATAAATATCAAGGTTAACTATTCGGATCATTTCTTTTGGGATGTTTTTGATTTCAAATTTATCCATGGCAGGCCATATGACGCTTCTGAGGTAGAACAAGGTTTACAGGTTGCGGTGATTACGCTAGAAATGGCTCAGAATTACTTTGGTAAAACCAATGTACTGGATGAATTGATTGATTTGGATGGTAAACAATTCAGAATAATCGGGATTGTAGAGAGGTCCAAAGTAACCGCGAATATGCTGAAATCGGATTTATATATACCTTATCCTAACTATTCAACAGCGTACGTTGATCCATACTTTGGAGGGTATACTATGGTGTTTCAATCAGATGAAGATCTTCAAAAAGTAAAGGCCGACATTGAAGAAACTACGAAAAAAGTACCTTCCAACCTTAATCCCAATTATAACACCATATCGTCAAACCCCGCTACATACGCAGAAATATATGCCAGGACGATCTACTATCAAACAGATGAACGAAAAAGTCTTAGTTTCATGAGGGGGATTCTCTTAGGACTTCTATCGTTTTTCATTCTATTACCTGTTTTGAATCTTATCAATCTCAATGTCAGTAGAATCATGGATCGGTCTTCGGAAATAGGTGTCAGAAAAGCATTTGGGGCCACAAAAGGAGACATTCTAACCCAATTTATATTCGAGAACGTGATACAAACCTTATTGGGCGGATTGATAGGATTTGTATTAGTGTTAATCGCCATTTATATCATCAATAATGGAGGATACCTAGGAGGGATGCAACTAGAAATCAATTTCAAATTCTTCCTCTACAGTATATTAATCTGCCTCTTATTCGGAGTGCTTTCAGGATTACTTCCTGCCTGGAAAATGTCTAAAACTCACATTGTAAACGCTCTTAAATCGAAACAATTATGATCAAGCATATACTTAAACTCATATGGAACAAACGTCGGAGTAATTCTTTGATATTGTTGGAGATTTTTCTTTCGTTTTTAGTTCTGTTTGCGGTTCTCTCATACGTCATCTACAATGCAAGGAAATTCTCGGAGCCTTTAGGGTTCGAGACTGAAGATAAATGGATGATCAATCTAGAGACTCAACGGTTGATGGACGACGCAGACATAGTGAGCTTGAAAACTAGTCTGAGATCTGAACTGCTAGCCATGGATAGAATAAAATCAGTATCTTTTACGGGTAGCGCTTTTCCATTTTCTGGAAATACAAACACTACGAATAGTGATGACATGGGGTTCCATATCAATTCTATTATTGCTATGGGAGACATACATTATGAAGATGTATTAGATCTAAATATTACTCAGGGGAGATGGTTTAAAGAAGAAGACATGACTGCAACATATAGACCACTGGTCGCAAACCAAGCTTTTATGGATAAGTATTTTGAAGGCAAAGATATGTTAGACAGTATTATTATAATTAATGGGGAACATAAGCTTGTCGGAGTAATGGATGCTTTCAGATATAAGGGTGAGTTTTCCGAAAACTTGCCCACAGTTTTTGACCTAATAGGGGACGATAATAAATATTCGAATAATGTTATTCTAGATATGGCTCCAAATACCCCTGTGGCATACGAAGAAAAGATAAATAATCTAGTCAAAAGTATAACAAAAGGAGATAAGTTTGTCATTCAAAATCTGGATAAAAACAGAAAAAGAGCGAGTCAGGATACTTGGATTCCTCTGATAGTATTGATAAGTATTTGTGGTTTCCTTTGTATCAATGTCGGACTAGGCTTATTCGGAGTATTATGGTATAATATCAATAAGAGAAGAGGCGAAATAGGTCTAAGGCGCGCAATTGGTGCACACAGTTCAGATATAAAAAAACAATTTGTATTGGAAATTATAGTATTAGCACTTTCTGGTATTTTGCTCGGTGTATTTTTTGCCATTCAAGTCCCCCTGCTCAAGCTCGGTCCATTAGAACCAGTTAATATGTATTGGGCGATTGCCATATCTGCCTTGATTATTCTTGTACTTGTAACTTTGTGTGCTTTACAACCAAGTTGGCAAGCTTCTAAGATACATCCGGCTAATGCACTGCATGAAGAGTAGTGTTACCTGCAAGTATTGCCTCATAAAAACATGAAAAAATGAATAAAATGAAAAGAAAAATGGTTTTAAGCCTAACTATTATGTTTGTGATAACTTTATCAGTAAGGTCACAAACTGTATTGCCAATTATTCAATCCAAAATTGAAGTAATTGATATTAAGGACGGAGATGAACTATTTGTAGGGAGCTGGTCATTAGCCCCTCATATTAAACCTGATATTTATACTTCAAATAAAATAGGAGAGTTTGTTACATTTTATACTGATATGGACTCTATAAGCTATGTGATTCATCCAGATTCAGTATATAATTTTGTAATTGTAATTAATGAAAAAGACTCTGCATATCAACAATTAAAATACGCTCCAACTTATTTAGATGTTTTGAAAGGCGCAGAGGATTACAATAGTGAGAAAACGATTTTCCCAGATTTTTTCTATCAAGATTCATCAGATTTAGTTTTAAAAACTCTACGTGCGGAATTTAATCTCGACTCGATCGCAGGTGGGGGAAATGAAGTTTCAAGGATTCTAAATTTAATGCATTGGATTCATGACTTTATTCCTCATGATGGAAATAACGAAAATCCAATAGTGAAAAATGCTATGAGTATGATAACAAAATGTAAGAGAGAGGAGAGAGGTTTGAACTGTCGTGGATTAGCGACAGTACTGAATGAATGTTATTTATCGTTGGGAATAAAATCAAGATTTGTGACCTGTATGCCGAAAGACTCCATTTTTAGTGATTGTCACGTAATTAACATGGTTTTTTCAAAAGACTTAAATAAATGGATTTGGATAGATCCAACTCACGATGCCTATATTCTCGATGAACAAGGACAACTTTTGGGTCTAATGGAAGTCAGACAAAAACTAATTAACGGAGAAACAGTCATATTGAACCCTGATGCCAATTGGAACAATAAATCATCTACACTAAAGGAGAATTATCTTTTAAAATACATGGCCAAAAATCTGTACCGTTTTAGTTGTCCACTAAAAAGTGAACACGATTATGAAACCGATGAAAAAGGAAGAATTCGAGAAAACGTTGAACTAATTCCTTTAGACGGCTATAATAAAACGCCAAAAAAATCCGAAAAAACGGATAAACAAATAGGAGTTACATTCAAAACTTATAAAACTAATAATCCAAGTCAATTTTGGGTAAAACCTAATTAATAAAAGAACACGAAGGCAGAATATTGTATATGACGGTCATGCCCAGCAGAAGCTGGTCATGACGCATATACGAAGACGTTGAAAATTGTTAGAATCTCGTAATTGTTAGGATTGTCAGAATCGTTTTATGATGTTGACTTATTATATGTCTACTTTCTTGGGGAGGCTAAATAATAATCCAATATCATAAAGTGGTCAACATCATAAAACAGATCAACGAATCAAACAAATCAACAAATCAGCATTTTTTCAAGCATTAGCTTCAAAAAATTATTAACTAACTATATTTGCTTCATTGAATAAATATGACCAACGCAAAAATTCTAATTATAGACGATGATCAAGCTGTATGCTCTAGCTTGAGGCTCCTTCTGAAAAAGAAAGGATACAACGCACATTCTGTTAATCATCCATCAATAGCTTTGGAAACTGTTGTTGAATTCGAGCCTGATCTTATTTTGCTTGATATGAACTTTACGATCAATACTACGGGTAAGCAAGGGTTAGCACTGCTCACAAGAATATTAGAGGATCACGAAAATATGCCAGTGATTCTGATGACAGGATGGGCGACGGTGCAATTGGCAGTAGAAGGAATGAAAATAGGAGCTAGAGACTTTTTAGCTAAGCCATGGGATAATGATCATTTGGTGAAGTCGATTGCTGATATTTTGGCATTGAGTTCTATGAATATACCCAAATCTATAAATAAGTCAGGAGATATTGATTTGGAAAATACAGGTAGTTTCTCTCATATAATCGGTAAAAGTCAAGAATTCTTAGCTGTGATGGATATTGCCACTCGAGTTGCGAAAACTGATGCGAGTGTTTTAATTACTGGAGAAAGCGGAACGGGTAAAGAGGTTATATCTGAAGCAATCCATGAAATGAGCAAAAGGACCAGTAACGAATTTGTAAAGGTCAACCTTGGTGGATTATCTACTTCTCTATTCGAAAGTGAGATGTTTGGTCACAAGAAAGGGGCCTTTACAGGGGCAATAGCTGATCGGATCGGTCGATTTGAGAAAGGACATAAAGGAACAATCTTCTTAGATGAAATAGGGGAGTTGCCTCTTGAGAATCAAGTCAAACTACTTCGTGTATTGCAAGAAAAAACGTTCGAGCCTTTAGGTAGTAGCCAATCTAGGAAATCTGATGTAAGAGTAATCAGTGCAACCAATAAGGACTTGCAATCTATGGTCAGTCATGGTGCTTTTCGAGAGGATCTGTATTATAGAATCAATCTGATTACCATTCACTTGCCTGCACTGAGGGAGAGAAAAGAGGACATCCCACTATTGGTAAAGCATTTCGTGAAGTCTACTTGTCGAGCATATGATATTGACCAACCTATGATTGATGATAGCACAATGATATGGTTACAAAACCAAAATTATCCTGGGAACATTCGTCAACTTAAAAATATGATAGAACGGACGATACTACTAAATATGGGAGTGAAGACTATATCGGTCAAAGAATTTCAACAATATGCGTCCGCTCAAGTTTCTTCTGGATCTGTATCTTTACCAGCAGTAGGTAAGGTTACGCTTCAAGATATGGAAGTCAATATGATCAAAAAAGCTTTGGCTTACCACCATCATTCTATAAGTAAAACAGCTGCATCGTTAGGGATCACTAGAAGTTCTCTTTATCGCAGGCTAGAAAAACATAATATACCGCATGAGCCTCAGAGTTAGATATTTTCTACTTATTGGGATTTTACATATGCTACTTGCAGTAGCTTTTTATTGGATATTATCAGACTACAGTAAATGGTATTTTATTGGCAGTGAATTCGTATTGTTAATAACACTGGCATTAAGTGTAAGTCTATTCAGGAATCTTATCAGGCCTATAGAGTTGATGAAGACAGGAACAAATGCGCTTGTCAACAAAGACTTTACTGTCAAGTATGTAGAAACTGGAGCTACCGAAATGGACCAACTTATCGGCGTCTATAATCAGATGATAGATACACTGAGAGTAGAACAAACGAAGACTGTCGAGCAAAGTTATTTTCTAGAAAAACTGATACAAGCTTCACCGATTGGAATTATAATTTTGGACTTTGATGGTAAAATATCCGATATCAATCCCACTGCGGCTAAAGTCCTGGAGATAGAACTCAAAGCGAAAGGAACAATGTTAGCAAAACAAGCTCACCCTTTAATTTCGCAAATTATAGATTTAGAATATGGACAGAGCAAACTACTCACCCAAAACGGATATGAAAAATATCGTTGTCAGGTAGACCGAGTTATTCATAAAGGGTTCCCTCGAAAATTTATCATTATTGCAGACCTGACGACCGAAATTTTGGAATCGGAAAAAGAAGCATACGGCAGAGTGATTAGAATGATGGCACATGAAGTCAATAATTCTATGGGCGCGATCAACTCTATCTTGCATACCGTAGCTGAATATGGATTTGAGCATGATGAGGCTGATCCCGAGTTGAAAGATTCTCTATTACTCGCCGCAGATAGGAATAAAAGTCTTGCTAAATTTATTGATAATTTTGCTGATATCATCAGACTTCCACAGCCTCGAAAATCTAATCATGAGTTGAATATGCTAATCCTAAATGCATCCAAACCTTGGGAAGCCTCAGCCAAACATCAGAATATAAACTTCGAATACCAACTTCATGTCAGTGATATTGTCATAGAGATGGATGCTGCACAGATTGAACGAGTTCTAAGTAATGCACTAAAAAACTCAATCGAATCTATAGGAAAAGATGGAGTTGTAATTATCAAATCACATACGAAACCTTTGGGCTTTACTATTATGGATAATGGCCCTGGACTTACTAAATCAGCAAAAGATAAAATGTTTACTCCTTTCTATTCTACAAAAACTAGCGGACAAGGGATTGGTCTTATGCTTTGTCGAGAGATCATTGATAATCATGGAGGACGATTAGAATTGAGTACCAACAAAGATGATGGACTGACTAGGTTTGTGGTGTTGTTTTAATTTTGATTGATACTATTTCTATATTTATTATTTTAATATTCAACACTTAAATTCTCTGATGTTTGCGTCGGGGTTATAAAAAAGATGTTTTTGCATAAAAACGCCTTGCCACAAAAAGATGCGATTTCCGACCTTTAGGTTGGGGGATTTTGGCGAATGCTCCATCCGATTGCAGTGGGGTAGTCAAAAATCAGGATCTTTTTTATTGTTATAATTGGTTAAAGTGATATGTATTAACTGAAGCCAAAATGATGTTTTTAGATCTAGTTCTCCTCTAATTTCATGACTTTTCTATTTAAGTGAATATCAAGTTGATTATTGCCACTTAGATAATTGTTTTTTATATTGCAATTCATTCAAATGAACTATCTTGGAAACTCATGTATATAACGAATCTTTTAGAAGATTCGAACCTAAAAAAAAAGTATGCTTATTTTGTAAGACTAAGGCCCTCAATTCATCAATGGAAGATAATTGTTTTTCGTCAGTTTACAATATTCAAAATAGAACAAATATTGTAGTATACAGAAATGTAAAATTCAATGAAGTCAAAATAGGTATTCCAAGATGTTCAAAATGTTGCAGTGTGCATTCTATGGCCAAAATATCTAGTTATGTTACTGTTTTTGTTGGTGTTTTATTAGTGTTTATTATTCCAATATATTTAGCTGTACAATTTGATCTTGGTACTATAGGTATGATATTCCTTGTTATTTTAATGTTTGGCTTAGTATATCTGGCGGTTTTAGCTGTTGAGAAAGCAATATTAAGTACTTATGATGTCATTAGTGAAAAAGATGGTGCAATGAAAGAACCATTGGTACGCGAATTTCTTAGAAACGGATGGTCATTAGATAGACCTACAGCATAATGTTATTAATCCATCAAATAATTTAATACTATGAAAAACCAAAGGGTAATAATTTCTTTTTTGATTGCATTTTTGTTCGTAAGTAATAGTCATCTTCAGGCCCAAGACAAAGTTCTCCAAGAACTCGAAGAAATCGCTATTGTTGATCAAAAAATCATGATGCCAATGCGAGATGGTATTCGTCTAGCAACGGATATATATCGTCCTAAAACGAATAAGAAAGTGCCCATCATATTTTCTCGTACACCTTATAATTTTAATTCTTGGGGAGATGGAAAACAAAGAACAAGAACTGCTCAAAGAGCCTTAGAAGCCGTAAAAAGAGGATATGCCTATGTAGTTCAAAATGAAAGAGGCCGATATTATTCAGAAGGGGAGTGGGATATTTTAGGCGTTCCATTAACAGACGGATATGATGCCTTTAGCTGGATGAAAAATCAGTCTTGGTCCAATGGTAAGATCGGAACATTGGGTTGTTCTTCTACTGCCGAGTGGCAAATGGCTGTTGCAGCTTTGGATCATCCTTCTCATGCTGCCATGGTACCGCAAGGGTATGGTGCTGGTGTAGGTAGAGTAGGTAAGATTAACGAACAAGGAAATTGGTATCGTGGTGGAGTAGAACAGATGTTATTCATCTCTTGGTTATACGGGGTTGAGCATGATAAGTTCAAACCACGAATTCCAGCCGGAGCAACACAAGAAGATTTGATTAGGATTTCTAGGTTTTACGACCTAGCACCGGAAAATCCGAAAGTCGATATGGCTGAAGCTCTCAACCATTTACCAATTAAGGATATACTGAAAAACATCAACGGTAAGAATGAAATTTTTGATAAAATGATTGCTCGTAAACCAAATGATAAAGCATGGTTTGAAGGTGGGATTTATCATGATGACATGGAAATTGGTGTACCCAGTTTCTGGTTTACATCATGGTATGATGTGTCTATCACTCCTAATCTAGCATTGTTTAATCATGTTAGAAATAATTCTAAAGATGCAGCAATCAGGGATAATCAATACTTGGTTATTGCTCCAACCTTACATTGCGCCTATACACGTGCTACGGAAAATACGATTGTCGGAGAACGAAGTGTTGGAGATGCAAGACTTAATTACGAAGAACAAATTTATGCTTGGTTTGATCTATGGTTAAAAGGTACACAAAACGACTTCAAAGAAAAGACACCAAGAGTTCAGTACTACACAATGGGAACTAACGAATGGCAAGCATCAGAAACGTGGCCTCCAGCAAAAGCAAAGTCAACAACTTACTACCTAAACAGCGGAGGAAATGCCAATAGCTTATTTGGAGAAGGACGATTAAGCACAACAAAAGCGGATTCAGATAATCCTGATAGTTTTACCTACGACCCAATGATGCCAGTACCATCTTATGGTGGTAATGTTTGTTGTACTGGAAATGCGATCAAAGGAGGTTCGTTCGATCAGCAACAAATGGAAACGAGAAATGATATTTTGGTATACACAACAGATGTACTAGAAGAAGGTGTAGAGATTTCTGGATTTATCGAATCTACTTTATACGTGTCTTCAGATGCAAAGGATACAGATTTTACGATCAAACTTATAGATGTATATCCTGATGGGAAAGCATATAATCTGGATGAAACAATACAGCGTGTTAGATATCGAGAAGGTTATGACAAAGAAGTGTTTATGGAGAAAGGACAGGTGTATAAAGTAGATTTGACACCAATGTCTACGAGTAATTACTTTAAGAAAGGACATCGTGTACGAATTGAAATATCAAGTAGTAATTTTCCAAGGTTTGCTCGTAACCTAAATACAGGAGGAGACAACTATGATGAGAAAGAAGGTGTAGTTGCGCAAAATACGGTGCATCATTCTTCGAAGTATCCGTCACAGATAAAGCTACCAATGATTGCCAAATAAAGTCAATAGCTTTTTTTGATTTTTAAGACAAAGACATAAAACTATATGAATCAAAATAAAGCACCATGGTATTATCTTTTTCTACTCATCCTGGCTGGAGAATCTATATTTATTCTACCATTTGTTCTAGCGCGAGTATTTAGACCTACCGTGCTTGATGCTTTTGCTTTGGATAATGTACAACTGGGCTTGTGTTATTCTGTGTATGGTACCGTTGCTTTACTATCATATCTGTTGGGAGGCCCCTTGGCTGACAAGTATCCTCCTCGAAAGATGATAGCCATATCACTGTGGATGACAGCCTTAGGAGGATTGGTTTATGCAAGTTTTCCAAGTTATTCGATTTTGAAAATACTCTACGGATATTGGGGCTTTACGACCATCTTTTTATTCTGGCCTTCATTGATCAAGGCCACACGGGTATGGGGAGGTTCTGCTTCACAAGGCAAAGCATTTGGATTTTTAGATGGAGGGCGAGGATTAGTTGGCGCGCTCTTCGGAACAATGGGCGTACTTGTTTTCTCTCTATTTATCACTTCCGAAATTGCAGACTCGACGATTGCAGAAAACAGAGCTGCCTTTAGATACGTAATTCTTATATCTACCGCTGTTATAGTGTTTGTAGGTATATTGGTTTGGATGTTCATGCAATTAGATCGCAAAGCGGAAAAGGAAATCATCTTAGAGAAAATCAAGATGTCACAAATAAAGAAAGTTTTAAGGTTGCCTTCCGTATGGTTACTAATGATAATTATTCTTTGTGCTTATGTAGGCTACAAGATTACAGATGTATTCTCGCTGTATGCTCAAGACGTTATGGGATATGATCAAGTAGAATCAGCCAAAGTAGGAACTTTTCTGTTGTTTGTCCGACCAGTTGTTGGAGTAATCATTGGGATTTTGGCAGATCGTACTAAGATTACACTTCTTCTATTTCTCAGCTTTGTCATTTCATTCTTAGGTGCAATATTATTTGCTTCAGGTTTGATTTCAGAATCATTAACAATTTTGTTTTTTATCTCAATCTTAGTGGTCTCGACTGGCGTTTATGCTGCACGGTCTTTATATTTTGCTGTAATGGAAAGCGGACAGATTCCATTGGTGCTCACAGGGACAGCTGTTGGTATTATATCAATCGTAGGATATACGCCTGATATATTCGCTGGTCCTACAATGGGCTTTCTTTTAGATAATTCACCAGGTGCGGAGGGGCAGCAGCATGTATTTTGGATGTTGGCTTTGTTTTCATTTGTAGGAGGTATTGCGGCTTGGTATTATTATAGGTTATACGGAAAGCTGAGACAGGATTGATAGTTTCAGTATATCTACTTTTAGGAGAATCTTTTAAAAGATTTACATTTATAATGCAATAATTTACAATTCAGGAGCACTATAACAGAATCAATCATTCTACTTTTATGAAAATAAAATTCATCAAATGCGAAATACTTATTTACATACATTGATCTGCCCAATACTTTTGATATTGATTGTTTTTACTTCTTGCAACGGGCAGCAAAAATTGAAATCATCAAAGGTCATAAAGCCGAGTAAAGAATTAACCTTTCTTCCCGAAGTGGAATCTGATCCACAAATAGCGGAATACATACGTAATGTTTTTCAAGATAAGAATGGAAACCTATGGTTTGGTACCAATGGTTATGGAGTTGCACATTATGACGGAAGTAGCGTTTCTTATTTTTCCAAAGCACAGGGTTTTAATGGTGTACAGATTACCGGAATCACAGAGGATACAGAGAAAAATATATGGTTTGCTACAGATGCAGGCATAGTGAAATATGACTGGTCAATTAGTGATAAAGGCGAAAAACAGTTTACGAACTATTCTAATCAACCATTTTTGATGAATAAACGATTTTGGAGCATATTTGCTGATAATAAAGGCAATATTTGGGCTGGTTCTGAATCGGGTATAGTTCGATTTGATGGAATAATTTGGGTGCCTTTCTCACTCCCATATCCTGAGGATGTGTCGGGCGCATTTATTACCAAAGGGACTAGTTGGTCTATATCGGAAGACCGAAAGGGAAACATGTGGTTTACTACAAATGGTTTTGGCGTTTTTAAATATGACCCTTCGGCAAAGCTCAATGGAACTGGGCAATCATTTACTCGATATTCTACAGAGGATGGACTGACGGATGACAGTGTCGACAATATAATGGAGGATAGCAAAGGTAATATATGGTTTGGTACTAGATTAGGTGGGGTAAGTAAGTTTGATGGAAAAACCTTTACCAATTTCACTTCAAAAGATAGTATTGGTAACGATGAAGTCTGTGTTATTTATGAAGATAAGAAAGGTAATATCTGGTTTAGCTCTGAAGGTTTTGGTGTTTACCGTTACGATGGAGAATCCTTTACCAATTACGGAGAAGAACAAGGTCTTGGTGTTAGGGCAGTACAAACAATTTATGAAGACAAAGAAGGTCGGTTTTGGGTTGGCGGCGGAGGTGGACTTTATAGATTCGATGGTAAATCATTTTTTAATGTTACAAAGAATGGACCTTGGGAATAATAGAATGATATGTTTTGCTGATTTATAAGTCAAAGCGACAATTGTAGTTGAGACCTAAAAAAAAGAGGGTGAAAGTGTTTTGAATAAGAACTTGAATTGATAATAATGTTCTAACTTTATAGTACCATGAAGATCATAGTTTTCTACATTCAATTATTCATTGCACTTGGTTTTGTTTCGGCATTATCAGGACAGAGATTCTCGTGCGATGGTCAATTATTGGTAGCGACATATGATGGTTCTTCTACAGCTATTTTACGGCCTGTTTACATACCTTTTAATCCTCCCTTCTTGAGTCCTTTTGTGAGATACCTGGACCAAAGTTTCGATGCTTTGGGTTTTAATGCTAAGGATAATTATATCTATGGTATTAAAGAGAATACTAATACAATCGTGAAACTCAAAAAAGACAGTAGTTTCGATATTGTGGGAGCAGTATCTATTGTTGATACATTGAAGTCGAACGCAGGGGACTGCACTCCAGAAGGCTTATATATGTTTCATGATTATGGGCTCAATCAAATTTTGGTTTTTGATGTTGTGGATGGATTTGAACTACTTGATAGGATTGATTTGTTTTGGGACCCCAGTTCATCAAACAGTGGTGATTTTAGAAGTCAGATTTTCGATTTTGCCATTGATCCTAATAATCCATCGGTAGCATACGCGCACCAAGGGGCATTTGAACATCCTAGCCTTGCGCCAGCTGCAACCAGAGGGTATCTCCTTCAGATCAATCTTGATTTTGATGATCCTAATCTTGGGATGGTCACACCATTTCAGTTTGTCGATAGGAATGCTGTGACACATTTGGGAGGGCTTGTTTTCGACTCACAGTCTAGTTTATATGGTTTTGGATCCTCTGACACTGGGCTTAATCCTACTCAGAACAGATTCTATTCCATAAATCCATTTGGAGGTGATGTATCACAAGTTTTAACGCACATTCCTGAATCTGTATATAGCGATGGATGTTCTTGTCCATATTCATTTTCATTCACCAGTTTAATACCACTTACTGGTATTTATTGTAATAATGACTTACAAGAATTTACTTTGATACTGGAAAATAATGCTTTTATTGGGTTAGATGGTGTCATACTTACGGATACTTTTCCAGACGGAATGATGATAGAGGAAATATCAAGCACATTTAAGGGGAATATTTCATTGGGAACAGGGATAGGAAGTAACATATTAGAAATCTCCGATCTAGAGATTCCAGGTAAGACAATCATCGAGATCCGAATCAAAGTAAGGACGATAGATGCTAAGGTAGGCGACGCTTATAACCAAGGTTTTTTGCGGAATCTGCCAGCTCGATTTGAAGGAGAGATGAGATCTGATCAATTAGGTACTCAGCTCGTTGGTGATCCTTCATTGTATTCTGTTTGTGCGAGAGAGTTGGAGGATGTAACATGGCAGATTATTTCTCCCACTGACTGTATTGAAGCCAATGATGGAAAGATTATTTTTTCTTCTCCACAGTTTTTCTCGGGACAAGAATTTGAAGTAGGATTAAGAAATAAAATAGGATGGGAAGAAACGATAACTCAAGTAGTTATCGATGATAATAATTCTTTTACCGTGGACTCTATATCCCCAGGCGATTATCAAGTTTTCAACTTAAGATCTTTGAGTGAAAATTGTAGTTTAGCCATTGAGGATACAACTGTTTTAGTAGAGCCACCTAATGATCTTTTGGTTCTAGAAGCAATGACCAACAGTCCAATCTGTGAAGGCGAATCTCTGTTACTTGATGGTTCTGTATCTCCTGCTGGAAGTATCCGTTGGACTGGTCCAAGAAGTTTTGGTTCTGATTTATCCTTTGCTACAATTGAGAATACAGAAGAGAATAGAACAGGTGAATACAAGGTGGTCGGAACATATGGATTTTGTGAGCAAATTAAATACCTAGATGTAGATGTGAAGTTGCCCGTCGATGCATCAATAATAGGCAAGTCAGAATATTGTGAAAGGGATAGCTTATTACTTTCAGCAGTAGGAGAAGGCAACTTGGAGCATAGTTGGACCGGACCCAATGGTTTGGTTCTTGAGGATTCTATACTGGTCAATGCAAATGTTAATAGTGATGCTGAGGGGTACTACGAAGTGATTTCCACAAATGGTGCATGTTACGATACATCTAGTATTGAGGTATCTGTGCTTCCTACACCAACCCTGACGCTTGATGATGTAATTATGACAGATTTTTGTGATTTAGTCATTCTAAATCCTGAAATAACGGGAGACAATGATGTCAGCTATCAGTGGTTTCCTTCAGAAGGACTGAGCTGTTCTGATTGTCTCAATCCTCAAATCCAACCTTTAGTACAATCCAGTTATCAATTAAAAGTAGAAAATTCATTTTTATGTACAGATAGTGCATTGGTTAAGATTGTTTTAGATAAGGATAAATTGGTCCATGCTGCGAATGTGTTTCAATTGGCATCTACAGTCGGAAATAACAAATTTCAAGTATTCCCCGGGTGCGTTGTACATTACATCCATAATCTAAATATTTTTGATCGATGGGGTAATATTGTTTTTAGCAGTGGTGCCGATTCTCCTGATGATCCATTGGCAGTATGGGATGGATTTATCCAAAACTCAAGTGCCGGTATAGGTGTATATATATGGTTTGCCAAAATAGAACTCGTAGATGGTACGATTCAATATTTGACAGGTGATGTTACATTATTGGAGGAATAGTATAAGTTTAGAATATCATTCCTAAAATTATTTATTCATCTACTTTATCACTAGGTGCGTCTTTTCTGCTTCAATTACTCCTAGCATAAACGCTCTGAATTCAGGGTAGTCTTCTGGGCTTATGTTAATGTATGCTGGTGTGTATACTCGATTTATTTTCATTTCATGTTCTGATACTTCGGTAAAAGAAATGTGATACGATATGTCTTGGTAATTTAATTTTACATTTTCAGGAACTTCAAGAAACGTTCTGTCTCCTTCTATGACGACATTCATTTCTTCCTCGTATCTATCTGCAGTCTCATAGAACTTGAAGTCGAATGGTAAGGTTCTTGTTTCTTGCTGAAATGATGCAATATTTGCGAGCTCATCACTCAATGGGATTTTGAATGATTTGAAACTTCCCACTTTTAGTAACTCAGAAGAAACACTGATCTCATAATTATATTTTGCCACAGGTGATCTTTGCACTAGATTAGAAAAGTCAACCATATTTACGGTGACTGGACTTTCGAAATCTGATGAAAAAGCAAGTTTTAAAGTTTCTTTTCTTTCCTCAGTAGTTTTAGTCAGATATGTTTCAGTCATCGCCGAACCATAGTTTCCAGTTTTTTCGCATTCCTTACGTATTACAAGTTCATCATCTTCCTTGATAGTAACTGTAGATTTTCGATAAGTCAAGTTTTTAAATCCCTTATTATAGGTCATTTTTTTTAGCGTACTTTTCTTGCTTTTATCGAATGGGATGTCCAATATTCGAGCATTATTATGTGTGACATATAATGCACCGAACGGTAAGAATGGATCGGTAAGCTCTAGGTACAGATCCTCATTCTCTATGTTAAGTTTTACGATGCAATGATTGAAATTGATGGAAGGCAGTACAATATCCTTCTCTCCATTATTGCTGGTGTTGATCAGTACTAAATCTACATCCAGACCTGCAGATCTGCCTATTGCAGCAAATAGGGTAGAGACATCTTTACAATCACCTAGTCTAGTGTGGTATACATCTGAAGCTCGTTGCGGTGTAAGATTGCTTTGCCTGAAATCGATTGAGCTGTATTGGATGTTCTGTAGTATGAAGTCATATATCTTTTTTGCTTTGTCCATATCGCTATCAATACCCATCAGTCCAAGTTCATCTACGAGTTTAGTAATGGTGTAATCTTCAATGGCTTGTTGATTAGATAGATCCCTATACCACTGAACGATGTCATCCCAGTTATGATTCGAAGTGATGTAAACTGACTGTGCTATGTCGTCATATGCCAATGTATTTACTTCATACTTAAGAAGTTTAGGCTTCGCTGACCAAGTGTAGAAAGTTAGTCCGTTTTTGGATTCTATTTTGGGTTCGATTTGTGAGTTTACAGATTTGTACTTGATGCTATTTTTGTTTTCAGAAATAAACATGAATGTCCTATCGTATGAGGGGACATAAGCATCGAATCCAAATTCTTCGTAGAAAATATCTGATGATTTACCACCGTATCTCATACTTTCAATAAAAGAAACAACGATATAGTCACCCACTTCCAAATTGACAAATACATGATTGTTACCGTTTCTTTCTGCTGCAATAGTATTTCCATTTTCCTTGATTACTTCTACATCTTTCACTATCAAAGAGAATGAATTTGTTGGAGATAAATTTACTTGTTGCCATTCTTCTATCGCATCTTCTTTGTTTATTCTAATCACATATTTTTGATGCTTGGCTCTAGCTCCCCATTTGTTTTCAAGAATACTTATGTTTTGGTAGGCTATTTCATAGTCCTTTGAAAGATCTGGAGTTATATCTTTTTTGTGTTTTACAATAATGTCTTCTGAGTCTGTTTCTTTAACGAGTGATAGTAGTCCTTTTTGACCTTTTACTTCTCTCAGTTTTTCATTGAGCATGAAGTCGAATGGGTAGTAAGTTAATGATTTTTCATAACTGTTAATTGCAGCATTCTTGTCTCCCTTGAAGTTCTGTACTTTTGTCAATTCACCATATTGATAGTAGTCATATGGCCTGCTTTTGAGTATTTTTTCTATTACTTCGATCGCCTTGTCAAATTCTTTTTGCTGGAGATATATTTCGGAAAGTGAGCGTAATTCCATGTAGTCACTATTGCCGAGGTCCAACATAAGATTAGTCATTTCAATAGCTTTGTCAAATTGTCCTCGTTCTTTATATAGTCCATGTAATGTTGAACCAATAGCGCCACTAAATACAGTGCCGATAGTCTTTTCTAGTACTTCGATGGCTTTATCTTCTCCACTCATGGCTTTCATCACATTGTATTTAGCCATCACTACTTCACTGTTGTTCGGTTCGGCCTCATAGAGTTCATCTATAAGCGCGACTATACCCATATAATTTTCCTCTATTGTGAGTAACCTTACATCAGCATTGAGCTTACTCATTGTTGATGGGTATAAAGCTTTATATTTTTGGGCTGTCTCTATTAAAAGGTCATTTTTTGATTGTTCAGTATATTCATTGAGTTTATTTTCCAAGACGTCTTTATCTTCAGGATAGTTATTCTCGTAGATTTCATAATACTTGCTTTGTTCCGTACTGTTTCCCGATGAAGAATAAATTAAGACTAAATCTCTTAACATAAAATAGTTTTTCGGAGCGATGGCTTCTATCATTTTATAGTAAGACTCAGCCTTGTCACTATCTCCTCTTTTGAGGTAACATCTAGCTAATAGAAGAAGATCTTTTATACTTTTTGGATTGTTTTTCAATTGCTCTTCAAAATACTTAATTGCAAAATGGTCCATCATTTCAAAAGACACTTTTTCTGTGTTATAAGCAGAGTATTTTGGTGTTCCTGTGTAGGATATTGGATTAGAATTAATATCCGTAATTCTAACCATGAAGTTGACATAGCTAGTTTTGTAGTCTCCAACTTGCAGCAAGATTCTATTATTACCTTTTGTAAAGGTCGTTTTTATTTTGTATTCATCAGCGGCCGTCGCTCGCACTTCATTGTTGGTATAGATAACATGATCATTGAGCCAAAGTTTCATCGTCCCGCTGTATGCTAAGTGGATGATTACCTCCTGAGTGCTCTTAGTCGAAACGAAGGTCTGTGCATAGGTCTGTACTCCAGAATCATTGAAATATGAGTCCAAACTTACGTAGCCTTCTTCCTTGTCTAGTTCTGGAACGAACCAGTTTACCATGGCACCATATCTCGATTTAAATTGAGAGTCGTCTTTAGCACCTTTAATAATACCAAAGTCCTTATTGTAGCCATTATTCATTGCATTATCAAATGGTCCGACAAAAGCCCAGTCATTAATTCCTTTTATTGATCTATTGTTCTCCTTAGTTTTTTCAATTTGATATTTCATGGTGTTATCCAAGCCTTTATTATACAAAAGGGATGACAAAGTCTTGCCCTTCGCTCGGGGATCCAATAGCAGCATGTCATGAATTTTGACATTATAATCCTTTTTGTATCCTTGCGTATTTATAACTCCTTCATTATACATGAGTGCGTGGGACGTAGGGATCGGATCTTCTGCTAACTCATAATACTTGGCAAATGAATTTGTGGCATCTTCTATTCTATCTACTCTTTGGTACAACAATGAGAGCATAAGAAGTGCTTCTTCTTTGTATTGATCTTTATTTGCGGCTTTTTCGAACAATTTGATGGATTCGAAAATATCAGCATTGTTGAGTTTTTCCCATGCATCTTTTAGTGGATCTCCTCCATAAGAAGAAAATGACAATCCTAGCAGTACGAACATGCATACCAACGTCTTAAAATTAAGCATATGTTTATTCTTTTTTTGTAATTGTTACGTCAATCTATAAAGTAATTGTAGCCACAAAATAATATTAATATCTAGCTAATTGCGCTAAAAATCAGAATTTATACCAATAAATCATATCGTGTGCTAAATAATCTACACTGCGAAATTATTATTATGCTTCGTCTTAAAAGTAGAGGGGCTTTGTTAATCTGTAATAAGTCTTCTCTATAAGAGTGGAGACTTATCAATTTATATTAACGGTATTTTGAGATCAAAATATTTACATGCAAAAGTCAATTGGAGGGAAGAGGCGAATGAAAACATTTAATAAAGATTGAATTTATTAAATTACTTTTAGGTTTATATAATGAATCACAAAAACGAGCATGAATAAAAACACAGAAAAACCATCACCGGAGGCAAAAGCACTGTCACTTTTTTTAATGGCTTTTAAATCATCAAATCCCAATTATAAAGAGAAGTCTAAACGAATGAATAGAATTTGGGGACTAGTTGCAAAAGATGAAATGAGCAAGGAGGATTATATGGAAGAGGTGCAAGCAACATTGACATCTTATGGTGGTTATTCAGAAGTTGTTGAAAAAACAGTTAGGCACTACATTAAAAAATCTGGAGAATGGACATTAAAAGGAGATGATAAATATTGTTTAGATGCTCAAGAAGTTGCCGATAGAGTTTTGAATAAAAAATAATATAATTGCCAATTATGGCTTAAATAATCAAATAGATAATTAACGAAAATATAATATCATGGGAAAAGGAAAAGACGCAAAGAAAAGTGTGAAAAAAGAAGCTACAATGACACCGAAAGAAAAGAAAGCGGCAAAGAAACTTAAGAAAGCAGGCTACCTTTAAATTAGATGGTTGTACACTTTAAATCGTGCTATTTAAGGATGCTTACCAAGAGGGATATAGCTAAAATGGATAGCTAATATTTTTGTATAAAGAATTATACGCTTTTAAGCATATATTATCTGTGGGACAAAATATAAGGGTATTAATTTTAATTGGGGTTGGAAGTAATTTGTTAGATTTAGTAAATATTATTCTATATTTTTTAAATTACGAACATTATCAAAACAGCCAACCATAATTAGATGAAAAGATCAATCGTACTCGCACTATTTATACTCTTCGGTATTTCCGAAACACAATTAACAGCTCAATACGAAAAAGATACTAACTCTACCTACGGTTCTGTAGAATGGAGAAATATCGGTCCATATCGTGGAGGTAGGTCGTGTGCTGTAACTGGTGTTCCTGGAAAGCCAAATCTATTTTATTTTGGATCTACAGGAGGAGGTGTCTGGAAAACAACTGATGGAGGACGCGCATGGGAAAATATCTCAGATGGCTTCTTTGGAGGGTCTATTGGCAGTATAGCAGTAGCAGCTTCAGATGCGAATGTTATTTATGTAGGTGGAGGAGAGAAGACTGTAAGAGGAAATGTTTCTTTCGGTTATGGAGTTTGGAAAACAGAAAATGCTGGTAAAACTTGGGTCAATATGGGACTCAATACATCAAGACACATATCACGAATCAGAATTCACCCAACGAATCCTGATATTGTATATGCAGCTGTTATGGGTGATCTTTATAAAGGAACCCAGGATAGAGGTGTATACAAATCTGTAAATGGAGGCGAGACATGGAAGAAAGTCTTATTTGCCAATAAAGATGCTGGGGCAGTTGATCTTATCATAGATCCTACCAATCATCGAACTTTATATGCTACGACTTGGAACATAAGAAGAACTCCATATTCATTATCTAGTGGTGGAGATGGATCTGCACTATGGAAGAGTACGGACCAAGGAGAATCCTGGACGAATATATCAGAGGCCAAAGGCTTACCCAAAGGAGTATGGGGGATTTCAGGTGTAACTGTGTCACCAATCGATGGCGAACGAGTATACGCAATGATCGAAAACAAAGATGGAGGACTCTACAGATCGGATGATGGTGGTAAGAATTGGTCGAAAGTCAACAGTGAAAGAAAACTACGTCAAAGAGCATGGTACTATACAAGACTTTATGCTGATACAGAAGATATTGATGCCGTATATGTACTCAATGTAAGGTATCACAAATCTACTGATGGTGGAAAGTCATTTTCAACGCATAATGCTCCTCATGGCGATCATCATGATTTGTGGATAGCGCCAGAAAATCCTAACAGAATGATCATTGGAGATGATGGTGGAGCTCAAGTTACGTACGATGGCGGTGAGACTTGGAGCACATATCACAATCAGCCAACATCTCAGTTTTACAGAATTATCACAGATGATCATTTCCCTTATAGAATTTATGTTGCTCAACAAGATAATAGTACACTAAGAATACCGCATAGGACAACTGGTGGAACAATAAGCGAAGACGACTGGGAAAGGTCTGCGGGAGGTGAATCAGCGCACATCGCTATAGATCCTAACGATAACGATATTGTTTATGGAGGAAGTTACGATGGATTCCTTACAAGACTCAATCACAGAACGGGATCTGTAAGAGCCGTTAATGTATGGCCAGACAATGTAATGGGGCATGGAGTTGAAGACATGAAATATAGATTCCAATGGAATTTCCCGATATTCTTTTCTAAGCATAATGATAAGAAATTGTACACAGGTTCGCAACACCTGCATGTATCAACAGATGAAGGTCAATCATGGAAGGTAATATCTCCAGACCTAACGAGAAACGAACCAGAGAAACAAAAGTCAAGTGGTGGTCCAATCACGCAAGATAATACCAGCGTAGAATACTATGCGACAATATTCGCGGCTCAAGAATCATCGATTAAGGAAGGATTAATTTGGGTAGGATCTGACGATGGTCGTATTCATGTTACCAAAGATGGGGGAGATAATTGGACTGATGTAACCTCTACACGTATGCCTAAATATCTTATGATAAACAGTATAGAGCCAAGTCCATATGATGAGGGCACATGCTATGTAGCTGGAACGCTTTATAAGGCAGGTGATTATAAACCATATTTGTATGTAACTAAAGATTATGGTCAAACATGGAAAAAGATCACAACGGGAATATCTCCTGAGCACTTTACAAGAGTCCTAAGAGCGGATCCAGTCAAAGAAGGATATTTGTATGCGGGAACGGAAACAGGTATGTACATTTCACATAATGATGGTTTATCATGGCAATCGTTTCAACAGAATATGCCAATCGTTCCTATCACTGATCTAGTTGTGAAAAATAATAATCTAGTAGCTGCCACTCAAGGTAGAGGGATATGGTTAATTGACGACCTTACTGTAATGCATCAACAAATGGATATTTCAAGTGGAGGTAAGAATTATCTGTATAAACCAATGGACAGTTACAGAATGGGAGGATGGCAAATGAAGGATCCAATTGGTGAGGGAACGAATCATCCTGGAGGAGTAATGACACATTTTTACTTGAAAGATTTTGATGATAAAAAAGACTCTATTTCACTTTCATACATGAATGAAGCAGGTGATACGATAAAGACTTATTCTACTTTTGCTAAGGAGAAGAAAGATAAGTTTACCGTCGAAAAAGGTGGGAATATGCATGTTTGGAATATGAGTTACGATCCAGCTACAAAATTCGATGGTATGATTCTATGGTGGGGTAGTCTTAATGGTCCCAAAGCAAAGCCAGGAAATTACAAAGCGGTACTTAATATTAATGGAATCATACAATCACAAGACTTTAAGGTGCTTCAAAGACCAGATTCTGAAGGTTCGATAGCAGATATAAATTCTCAATTTGATTTTGTGAAGTCTATTAATGTAAAACTTAATGATGCACACCAAGCAATCATTGATATGCGGTCTCTTCGCAAACAGATGAAAGGATATGTGGGCAAAGTTGATGATCAAGAGATCAAAGACTATGCAGATGAAGTGGATTCTCTTATGACAAATGTTGAAGAGGCTCTCTACCAAACCAAGAATAAGTCGCGTCAAGATCCATTAAATTTTCCAATTAAATTAACCAACAAATTGGCTCACTTGAATAGTTTAGCACAAATGGGGAATAATGATTTTCCTCCGACAGCTGCTGCTATCACAGTAAGAGATGAGCTCAATGGCTTGATTGATGTTGAATTAAATGTTTGGAATGAAATAAAGAGTAAGATGCTTCCAAAACTGAATCAAATGATTAGAGATAAAGCATTAGATGTAATTATACTGGATAAGAAGTAGGGGCGTCATTGATTTAACAATAGTGTCTGCACACCTTTTTAGGTGTCTGACACTTACATGTTGTCAGACTAATAGTAAAACCTTTTCACAGAATATGAGAAGGTGGCTACGAGAAAAAAATGTCAGACACTCTTTGAGATGTCAGACACTTATATGTTGTCAGGATTTCTACTAAAATCTTTTCTCAGAAATAGAGAAGGTAGTTACGATAAGAATATGCGAGACACTCTATTAGATGTCAGACATGTTGGCGTTGATTTGGGAGTGTTATCTAATGTTTATTTTTTGGAATTAACAATTAACAACTATGAAACTAGGAGCTTTTTCCATCAGCTTATCAGTCAAAGACCTTAAAGTATCAAAAGCATTCTATGAGAATTTAGGCTTCTCAGTCTTTGCAGGAGATATGAAAATGAACTATCTCATTATGAAGAATGGAGACGCATTGATTGGATTATTTCAGGGAATGTTTGATAATAATATAATTACATTTAATCCAGGTTGGGATCAGAATGCTAGTGCAGTTGAGAATTTTGATGATGTAAGACTGATTCAAGAAAACTTAAAGTCAAAAAGTATGAATCTAGAAACGGAAGTTGACACAAGAAGTAAAGGACCTGCTAGCATTATGATAACCGATCCTGATGGGAATAGTATCTTAATTGATCAACATGTTTGATATCACATCATTTCGTCGATTAAATCCATCAATTCACAGTTAAATCATTGTATCACAGCTTTCAAAGTGTTAAATTAGAATTGAATCAACAATATATAAATGGACAATGCCTACGAAGTAGCAAGGAAAAGGGTTAAAAAGAAAAAGAAGTTTTTTAAAGAATTAAGTGTTTTTGTTCCAGTAGCAATGGGACTTATGATTTTAAATCTTTCTACACAACCTAATAATATCTGGTTTTTGTGGGCTATTGTTCCATGGGGGCTTACATTAATGGCTCGTGGAATATCTATGGCCATAGCGAGTAAGTCTGGAAACTGGGAAGAGCGTGAGATGAGGAAAGAATTACAATCAATGGGAAGAAATCCAGATGATTATATTGAAGACTCACTTGAATTAAATGATCTCGAACCAGAATACTCTCAAAGGAGTACAAATTACAAAGACGATGATTTCGTGTAAAAATAAAAAGGGGCTGTGATTCGAAAATCACAGCCCCTTTTTATTTTGAACTTTCCAGTTTTATTTATCCTTTGCAAAGACTTTTTTCAATAAGTCTGTATTCCTTTGATCTACATTACTCCTGATTCCTTCCTCTTTCTTAGCGATAAGAGAGAACATACCAACTAAGGCCTTATTGTTTACATGATCGTCAAGGTCTGGATTTACATCTTTCACGAAAGGTAGCTTATTATGAGCTGTTACCGCTTTTTTCCAATATTCTCTAGCATTCACCTCATCGAGTGCAGATATTATAACAGGCATGAAAGCATCATATAGTTTAGAGTAACTCTTATCTTTTAGGTAGTCAGTAGCTGCATCGTCTTCACCAGATAGAATGTTCAACGCATCGTCAAATGAGATTTGCTTCACGGCATCTACGAATATTGGTGTTGCTTTTTTTGCTGCACTTTCTGCCGCACGATTCATTTTTTCGATCAAGTCACGTTCTATGTTTTCGAAACCAGGCACCATCTTTACTTTCGATATTACTGATTTCGCTTCACTAGGGATTTCGATCTTATATTCACTCTTAAGGTATCCATCGTCTGCCGATAACTTATCTACAGCTTCCTCTATTCCTTGGTCGAGTGCTTCTTTGAGACCTTCTGCAACTTCATCTTTTGATATTACAGGTTCTCCTTTGAGCACATTTTCAGCTTTTTTTAATATACCTCCGAATTGTGCTGTACTCGTATTAATTGTAAGCAAAAGTATGAATGACAGTATGCTTAAGTTCTTTATATATTTCATGTATCTAATTTTTATTCCACTTTATAAACGGTAAAAAGGGCATGATGACTCACAAAAGGTAGATAATATTCTGTTAAAAAAGAAGCGGCTTGCATTAGCAAACGCTTTCATTCGATAATTCACTTGACAAGAACAAAAAAGAAGCGGCTTGCATTAGCAAACGCTTTCATTCGATAATTCACTTGACAAGAACAAAAAAGAAGCGGCTTGCGTTAGCAAACGCTTCCAGTCGAT
>CALKXE010000217.1 GCA_938003955.1 uncultured Saprospiraceae bacterium
ATCGTTAGTAACTCTAGGTCTCTCTTCGCCATATCCTTTTGCCGTCATTCTATCTTGAGGTATACCTCGACTAAGTAGGTAGCTCATAACTGAAGTAGCTCTATTTTCTGATAAAGTAAGATTGGCTTCTATTCCACCTTGAGAATCAGTGTGACCTTCAAGAGATATGTTGTACTCGTCATATGTCTCAAGTATGATTGCTAGATCATTCAATTCCTTTTTTTCGTCTTCTATGATCACATCTGATCCGGACATAAAATTAGTATAATTGAGCACGGCAATACTATCATTAACGTTCCATATGTAATCTAGAAACTGTTGACCTGCCGCATCTGATTGTAAATCGAGATTCTGAATACTCTCAGGGTAATCTCTTGGTCCTTGCTCAATCGTTTTAGAGCAGCTAGATACTATTATTGATAAAACGATAAGTACTAAAGTATTGAATTTCATAACCGTCTTTTCTATTTTCATTATTAAATTAAACTGTTGCCGTTTCCTGCGTTAATCGATACACCTAAGGTCAACGATCAATTGTTATTATTGATCATCTTATTTATAATCTTATAATTATCAGCAATCCAATCATCGGATTTCTTTATTTTATTACCCTTTGAGTTAATCATTTCCTTTAGAATATCGTAAGCAAAAAGTGCTTCGTTCTTACCATCAAAGTAACTGTACCAATCTCTACTTATTTTATTTTCTGGTACAATACCAATGGCACTTTTATATACTTTCAATACGCCAAGAGAGTTACGATTAGAAAAATTCATTTTGTTATCACTATCAACAGCTGCTTTAAAAAGGTACTTATAGTGCATTAAATAGTTGTTGACTTTCGCTCGTACTTCTGCATCGCTTATTTTGCCAGATGCTGGTATTCGCCATTGATTATTGATTGGATGAAAAGGGTCTTCCAAATAGTTCGCTGTTATATCTGCATGCTTTTTAAAATACATTTTAGTCAATCCATTGTGTATCGTTATCTCTAGACAAGTATCTCCTTTTAGGGTCAATAACCTCAATTGCGAATTTTCATATGACATGGATACATAACTATCCACAACATCGCTATCCGGTCTCTTATCGTTTTTTATCTTCCAGTCAAATGTATCTATCTGAGTACTGTAGATATTTGATCCTTTACCGTCAGGGAAGATATTCACAAAGTAGTTTTTATATTTCCCTTTCGGGAATCTCTTCGTCATTTCTCTAGGGTCTTCATCGGGGTTTGTGGGTTTTATATCTGTTCTTTTCCAGATGGCACATATAACTTGATCATCTTCTATAAGCAAGTAACTCTCTTTCTGAGTACAAGAGTAGATCGTTGTTAATAGGACTAATATAAGGATGTGCTTCATGTTATTTATCCCAGTTTTAAGGTGCATGTTCTACTTTTTTTGTTCAAGGTATAGAGTCAAGAAGTTTCGACTTTTAAATTAACAAAGCGACTTAACCCATTGCAAATTTAACTAAAGGATTGATATATAGTATTTCAAGGGCTTGAATACCTTAAGTAATCCCATTGTTACGCGAAGCCCTGAAGAGTGTCGATTTTTCATGAAAACATGTAATTAAAAGTAAACTCATATGTTTACATATTTATCTTAAAGTAAACGTATGAGTTGACAATTAGGATCGGTAAAATCATATTATTTCGTTTGCGGGAATGGCAATATTATGTTCGACATTAAAAATAATCTAAATTCACTTGATATCTTTTATAGAGCTATTCTAGTTAATAAATGATCCTAAAATCCTTTGGTCTTATAAATCTTAATTTAGACGAAATGTAGGTGTATATGTCTGAATTAGGATAGTTGGAATATAGGGTCAATAGGATGTTTATATGATTTGCTCTGGTACACTTAGTTTCTAAAACCATCTCTGATGATTAAGTTGGACATCCTCATGATTCAACAAGTTTTTAGAATCAAAGCTTTCAACATAAGATGAGTACAGCTCTAATTTTTGTTTTTCAGTCAGTTGTATTAATAATGGTCCTTGTTCATGCATAATGATCCAATTCTATTAGAAATTTAAGCATTTTTCATTCAAATACAATTTCTAGATTGAGTAAGGTTATAAGTTATTTTGTCTGATCTTCAAAAGCCTTTTATTCTATAGATCTTAAATTAGACAATTGCATGTGTATCGGCCTGAATTGGGATGTAAGAGTTAATACTTAAACACCATAAAACCTTAATAATGCATTAATCTAATATGATTCCTCAAACCTTACGTATTGGGCTACTTTAGGTTTCCATTCAGATTGCTTGGACATTGTAGACAATATCTTTTCGTGGAAGTAAATTTGATACCAAGTTCTTTCATCAAACTTGCAGATGTCTTTATAAACGATCTCCGAGTGTAACATTAACCTCAGCATGAATTCTTCTTGCGGTTCTCTGTGGTTGTTTATGACTTGGCTCAAGCTTACAGGAGTCATACCGATATCATTAGCAAACTTGTTACGCTTTTCATATAACGTGTCAATATAGGTTTTAAGGAACACTGTA
>CALKXE010000218.1 GCA_938003955.1 uncultured Saprospiraceae bacterium
AATAGGAGTGAAAGGACTTTGAGAAGATTTCATTATTTTTCGATTTAAATATTTTTGATATCTTCTTCAGGTTGTTTGGTCTCGCTCTTTGGATAACGATCTCTGGACGTTTTGATTAGGTCATAGGGCGAAATGAATGATAGATATTGAGGAAAATATTGCATTTCTCTAGGAAGTGAAACAAATATGAGAGTTATACTATGAATGATGTGACAGTTAAAATTGAGGGTGCATACCTGTGGCAATCTGAAGGCATTGGACTTGCTGCATCCAACAATGATTCAAATGTGAGAAGCGACTTCCAATTCAGTATTGACAGGCAACAAGCTTCCAATTTTATTAGCCTTCTTGAACAACTTGAAGACTTGGTTTTTATTGAAGTAGAATGCAAGCAATTATTGGATGGACAACCTCATTCTTGTGATAACAAAAGTGAAATATGGGGAAGACCAATAAGGGTTATGACTCGATTAATTTTAAAAAGAGATGATTCGGTAATCAAGACCGTGATTATGAATGAAGATACTCTCCAAATCGAACTAGATAAGGTGAATATACTTAGTCTGATAGACTGCATTAAAGAGGCTTACGGATGCAGAGTGTTTTTTGAATATGATTATACTTTTAAGCTTGGAACGGATCTGGATAGCCCCAAATTTGTAATTTGGCCTTGGAACGATAAGGGAACAATTGAGTATGCGAACTAAAAAGAGTTCGGGTATATACAAGTTAGTAACAATGAGTACGATAAATAAAAACCTAATAGAACTAGACATTTTTGATGGGCATGAACCTGGACTTAAACTCACTGTTTTTAATTCTGATATTGGATTAATTAAAAGATGTGAATTCAAAGATCAAATTGAATGGCTAAAAATTGGGGAAGACACTCATAATAAGAGATTGGATAAATTGAAAATATATTTCCCATTAGTGTTCTTTACAGCAATAGAGGCAAAAAAGTATGGCTTTGAAATTCATTGTAATTATATAGGAGAAATTCATTCATTTTATGACCTTACATGTGACCCTGAAAAATTAAAATTAATTAAGAGAATCTCCTTTTCAAAAGCAATTGGCAATCACATTAAAAGTGACAAGTTTAAATGCCCAGATTGCAATCAAAAATGGCTGATAGAAGAAGAATATGATTCCCATCATGGCACAAATAGAAAATGTAAAAAAATAGAATAAAAGCTTCTTACACTAAATATCATAGATCCTTGCCTTTGGTCAGACTCTCGATATTGTTATACGCCATACGGCGCAACTAATGATCTTCATTAATAGAAATATTCAATATGAAGCCTCTAGAAAATTGAACACCAATTGCATTCTTTCTCCATCCTCTTTCATGAAATTTAATCCTTAAATTCTCCGATGCTTGCGTCGGAGTCATAAAAAGATGTTTTTATATAAAAACGCTTTACCACAAAAAGATTCAATTTCCGGCCTTTAGGTTGGAAAAATTTTGGCGAATGCTCCATCCGCTTGCGGTGGGCTAGTCAAAATTTAGAATCTTTTTTACTTATATATTTATACAGGATGATAAAATTATACCGATTACTATTTCAGAAGCCGGTTATTCCATAACCAACTTTCAATATCTATTGGCACTACACCATTATGATTAGTGACAAACTAAAACAGAAATAGTATTTCAAGGTGGACCAAAGATAAAGTAGACCAAACTTAACCCCCTTCTTATCCAGATAGTAGTCTTTTGATGTCGCAGTGCTGTGTTTTTAATGGTTGTTAAGGGCTAATTACGGGGAGGGTAGACTGATTTGAGGAGGAAATAGTTAATCTGTTTGATTTTCCATGTGAAAAAAAATGGAAGATTTATAAGGAATAGTTCCACATATAGATAAGATCAGTTCATTAAGAATGAACTGATCTTCGAAAAACAATGTTCTCAATATGAAAACTTTTGCTATATTTGAGAAGTGAAAAGAATATTATCAAAACGAACGATTAAAGAATTTTGGTTTAAGCACCCTGATTCCAAGGATTACTTAGAAACTTGGTATGAAACAGTTAGAGGTGCAAATTGGCAAAATCCAAATGACATAAAGGATTTCTACTCGACCATAAGTATTTTGAAAGATTCAAGAGTTGTGTTTAATATTAAAGGAAATCACTATCGCTTGGTAGCCAAAATTAATTACGAAAAACAATGGCTCTTTATCAGGTTCATAGGAACACATAAAGATTACGATGAAATAGACGCTAATACAATATGAAACATACACTAATAAAAACAGAAAAGCAATACGATCAAGCTTTAGAACGGTTGAACATTATATTTGATTCAAGTGCAAATTCAAAAGAAGGTCAAGAGGCTGAATTATTGGCCTTGTTGATTGAGAACTTTGAAGATGAAAAACATCCGATTGAAGCTCCAGACCCTATAGTCGCAGTCAGAATTAGGATGGAAGAGCTGCAGTTAAAGCAGAAGGACTTGATAGGTATTGTCGGTTCGAAAGGAATTGTATCTGAAGTACTTAATCGAAAAAGAAAGTTAACCGTGAAGATGATAAGGAACTTATCAGAACGATTAAAAATAACTCCAAACGTATTGATACAAGACTATGAACTAAACTAGCGATGAAGGAAGCGACACATATCATTGAGTATGATGTCAGACTTGCTATCGCTGTGTCCGCCACATACTTTTGGCCGTTCATCCTGCGTAACTAATATCATGCATTGATGTTCATCCTCATTATATAGCCTCTAGAAAATTGAACACCACTTGCATTCTTTCTCCACCCCCTTCCATGAATTTTAATAATTATTTATTTCTTATGTTCAAATTATACCGATTACTATTTCAGATGCTGGTTATTCCATAACCAACTTTCAATATCGGGTGTTTGCTGTGCAAGCCATCCCTCTCATCTCGGTATTACACCATTATGAATAGCGACAAACTAAAGCAGAAATTGTATAACAAGTTAAGATCAAAAATAAAGTAGACCAAATTTAACCCCCTTCTTATTCAGATAGTAGTCTTTTGATGTGGCTTTGCCGTGTTTTGTTTTTATTCGTTGTTAACGGTTAATTACGGATAGGGGAGGCTGATTTGAGGGGTGATTAGTGGATTTTTT
>CALKXE010000219.1 GCA_938003955.1 uncultured Saprospiraceae bacterium
GGAGCTACTTGAAATAATAATTTGAAGTCTTTAATAAAATGTGCTTGATCATAAAATCCAGCACTAAGACAAAGAGATGTTAGATTTTCATCTGGAAACTCTTCTTTAATTTGAAGGAAGTGATTCATTCTCCAAATTTGAGACACTTTCTTTGGGGTCAGTCCGACCTTGTTTATAAAGTTTTTGTGGAGAGTAACTTTACTTACTTTAAACTCTTCGAATATTTCTCTAATCTTAACAATCCCCTTTCTATCTAATATATAATTCAATTGAGCTCTCAACTGCTCATCAATTGATAATGTATGACTTATCAAGTCATACATCAACTCATTAATCAATCTTGTTTTCATAGATATATCTTTTGCAATCAAAATATTTGAAACCAGAGAAGTTGTAATATGCTTGACTGAAAACAATTTTTCCAAAGGAATAATATCGTCATTTAATTGAAAAATTGGGATATTGATAATATTGGCAAAAGCAAAAGGCTTAAATCTTATTCCGCTAACATTTAACGCCTTCTTAGATTTGATTTGAATACAACTATTTCGTTGACCAAAAAATACAGCTCCAGGTTTTATAGCAATCCAATCACTATTTGCTCTTAACTTCACAAAACAAGGCTGATCAGTAATTATTATATTAAATGTGCAAGTAGGCAACAGCAATTCCACTGGAGATTCTTCTGTTCCTACACATGTATTTACAAACCAGTAACTCTCTACATGGCGCGTAAAAACATCGTCTGGCAAAACTTCAGAATACAACATATCCATTTTTTACTTAATACTTAAAATCAAACAATTGTATTATTCTCATAATAATACAACCAAGATTCCAATATTCGTTTTTCTATTTTGTAAATAAATGTTAAGTATTGTAAATTAAATACAAGAATCTATTGAATCAAGATCTATTTATAGTAACATTATTTTTATAAACCTAACCAGCAATATAAACTTAGGTAGCATTTATTATACTTACTTACAGAGTTTAGAGTTTAGAGTTTAGAGATTTGAGTTTCAAACTGATGTTTTCTTCTTTCTCATTGCGACAAAGAAGCAAAGCGCTAGTCTTTACCTAGTTCTTCACGGATATTGAAAAACATTTTTAGGAACACAAAAAACTCACCTCCTAAAGTCGGCTCAGACACTTTTGTGTTCTGATCTAAAAATATTCTCCAACATCCTAAACTAGCTAAGGACAATTTATCTCCAAATAAAAAAACCTAGAATATCATTGTATATAATTACCTCCCTACTGGTAATCATCTTGATCCGAATTAATGAAATCCTTCATCGCTCAATCAAATAAAGTAAACTTCGGAGGTCTGACCATATATTAAAGTTATAAAAAACTAGTTTTTAGTGAAGAAGTCATAAATTATCTATCTTTCCATCTCGAAATTATGACAAAAGAAATAAAAGATACTTATCAAATATTATCCGCTTCTTCTGAAGGGGAATACAAAGAGAAAGGAAGCAAGTTCTTAGCCTACGCCTATCCAGTACGATCCGTCGAAGACGTAGAATATTATCAAGCTGAGGTTAAAGACATGCATCCGAAAGCTAGACATTTTTGCTATGCATACCGTATCGGAATAGAAGGTGACATCTATCGGGCTAATGACGACGGAGAACCGTCTGGTACTGCGGGAAAGCCTATTCACGGTCAGCTACTAAGTCATGATGTGAGTGATGCGCTTATCGTTGTAGTAAGATATTTTGGAGGCACGAAGCTTGGAGCATCTGGTCTAATCCATGCCTATAAGACAGCCGCTCATGAAGCACTCGAGGTCGGAGAATTAATAAACAGAGTATTATCAGATATATACCGATTGACTTTTGACTACGGAGAAATGGGTCATGTGATAAATGTAACTAAATCCCTGAATCTAAATATTACGAATAAAACTTTTGAGACGATTCCTTTCATAGAAATTGAAGTACCTAGAAGTAAAATAGAGCAATCTCTTATAGATCTCAAAGCGAAATTACTACAGATTAGTACTGACCAAATAGATGAAGAAACTACTGTGCCATTCTGTAAGATTGATAAAATAGAAAATGATGATTAGTGTAGGTGTAACAGGTGGTATTGGTTCTGGTAAAACTACTGTTTGTAAGATTTTCGAACAATTGGGAATACCTGTTTATTACGCTGACACCGAGGCGAAACGCCTTATGAATCATAATAAAGATGTCAAATCAAAAGTCAAAAATTTACTAGGCAAAGAATCATATCATCGCAATGGCAGACTAAACAGGAAACATGTTGCTTCCATTGTATTTACAAATAAGAAAAAACTAGAACAACTTAATCAAATCGTACATCCTGCTGTCCGCAATGATGCATTGCGTTGGACCAAAGAGCAAAAGAGTAAATATTCTCTCCAAGAAGCAGCGCTTTTGGTAGAAAACGGATCATATAAGCAGCTAGATTATCTCATCGTAGTGACTGCCCCAGTCGAGATGAGAATCAAAAGAGTAGTAAAACGCGATAATTCAAATTTCGATCAAGTCAAGCATCGGATGGATAACCAGCTTCCTGAAAAAGATAAGAAAAAGGTGGCAGATTTTATAATTGATAATAGCGGCGAAGTGTCTCTTATTCATCAAATATGGAAAGTTCATAGAATACTGATGGAGAGATCTTAGCTTTTAATTATCCAGAATAATATTACGTTAATATCAATGGCGACAATTATTTTGTAAATTTCTGCACTCTAATGCAACGTTTATTACTACATTGGTAATCTATTATATGATGGTTTGCAATTACCCTTCATATATGATAAACCACAACCTAATAGTATGAAAAAAATCATTTTACAAATAAGTGCTGTTATTGCTATTTGTTTGTCGTCTGGATATTTACACAGCCAGAGCATTCATTTTACTAATAATGATATAGTACCCACCTACTTTAATCCTGCACAGACTGGAGCCTATTCTGGGACTTATCGTGCGGGGCTGATATTAAGAGATCAATGGAGACCAATAGCTAACTCGCCTTATACAAGTGGTGGTTTATTTATTGATTCCCCTGTTGTTTTCGGATTGACCAAACAGCATTGGGTTGGAGTAGGCGCTACTTTACTTTATGATCAAGCCGGTACACCGAAGCAGACATGGTCAGAATTTATACCAGCCGTCTCATACCATATTGGATTAGATAAAAAATTTAATAATGTGATTACGATAGGTGTACAATATGGTTTTGCTAATAGAGGATACAGTACTATAGGTGCAGAGACTGAAGAAGGCTTCCTATCAAGCAGCCCCAATTATATTGATCCTGATCTAGAAAGGATCACTGGTGCACAAATCACAGATAATTTTAGCGCACCAACAAGCCATTTGAATATCGGACTATTATACAAAGGCAACTTGGATAAATATTCTAAATTTGAAATTGGAGGTTCATACATGAATGTATTAAATTCTGAATTACAATTTAAAGGAGTTACTGCAACGCATCCAGATTCAGGTGAAACATACGCACCACTCGGTACCATTTCTGAAGGGTCAAGACTCAACGTGCACACAAAATATCGTAGAGCAACTAGCCGTAGAATGATATGGGAGCCTTCTGCTTATCTCTCATTCATGCCAGGCGCAAATAACATTAATATTCAACTTCGAAATGAGTACCTACTGAAGAAAAAAGGAGATATAAGTCTAATTTCTGGTCTAGGTATGAGATTTGGTGATGCCATTCAACTTTTACTTGGAGCTAATTATAAAGGTTATCTAGTATCATTTTCTTATGATCATACAATAGCAGATCATGGTGGATATAATGCCGCCTATGAACTAGGAGTCGCCAAAATA
>CALKXE010000220.1 GCA_938003955.1 uncultured Saprospiraceae bacterium
GATATCACAGCAAGTGCAGAAAACAACTTATACCAGAACGAACCGAATCCATTCAAAGATCAGACGATGATCAAATTCGAATTGGCAGAGGCGGGTGCAGTAACATTTACTGTAACTGATGTAACAGGTAAGCTCTTGAAAACTGTAAATACTGCAGGAATACAAGGAATGAACATCTTACCATTAGATGCAGATGATCTTGGAGTAACAGGAGTATTGTACTATACGATTGAGAGTGGTGAGTTTACAGCTACTAAGAAGATGATAGTAATAAAGTAATAAGAACTATATGAGGAAGACCTCGGCGATTTTTAAAACTAATGAGGTCTGGTCGAAATAATTAGAACAAGCTTAAAAAGCCCTTCTGTATTAATTTGCAGAAGGGCTTTTTTTGAAAAGCTAAACTGAATTTATTAGAGTTGATTTATTTCTTTCCACCGGGGATTGTCGGACGTACCTCAATCTTGCTTGGTAGTGTTCTAGGATTCATCTTCAGTAAGTCAACGACCATTTGTCCAAGATCTTCGGGTTGTATTTTCCAATTATCTTCTTCACTAGGTGTATGACCATTGAAATAAGTAGATACGGAGCCTGGCATAATAGTCGTTACCTTGATTCCGTATTGTCTTAAATCCAACATCACTGATTGTGTAAATCCGACCAACCCGAACTTACTAGCATTATAAGCAGAACCCTTTGGGAAGAAGTTCGTCCCAGCAAGGCTAGCTATAGTAATAAGATATCCTTCTGATTTTTTTAGTGCTTCTATAGATGCTTTAGTACTGTAGAAGACTCCGGTTAGATTAGTATCTATTGTTGCGTTCCAGTTTTCTATTGTCATATCTTCAATAGAGCTGAAGTGACCGACGCCAGCATTGGCAATCATAACATCTACCGCTCCATATTTTGCAATGGTTTTTTCTACGCAAGCTACTTGACTAGCATAATCTCTTACATCGCAACCTATCCCATAGATTCGATCTCCATATTTATCCTCCATAGAAGTTGCTATTTCATTTGCTACTTCTTCAGATCTACCTGTGATTACTACATTGTATCCATTCTCCAATAGTGAAATAGCTATACCTAAACCAATACCTTTTGTTCCTCCTGTTATTATTACTGTCTTCATTTTTTGAATTGAATCGTTTTATTATTTTACTTTATATCTAAGTATGTCTTTGTTTTTATTTGCAAATATATTATTATGTATGGTGAATCACACCGGTTTCTGAATCAATCGTAAACCAAGTTGTTCGTGTTTTATGAAGTTTTATTGAATTGGAAGTATTCTAGTCGAGCAAGCATTGAAGGGATTACGGAAGGTGTTCTTAAATTATATTAGTGTTTTATTGATATTTTAATCTGTATTGAAGTCACTAGCTTAATCAATTAATAGAGAAAGAATTTCGAATTGATAGCAGCGAATATACCAATCTTCAACTCTTGGTATTGTACAAACAATAAAATCTAAATATCATGAAAATTATCAATTATTTCCAAGTTTTGATTCTTGCATCTTTACTAATTATTTCTTGTAGTAAATCAGTAGATGTACAAGAAATAGAATGCGAATTCACAGAAGAACTATGTACTATCGTTCCTTTTTGTGCGTGGCCGCCTTCGCCAAATGCAACTTTGGCGCTACCTGTTGCATTTCAATATAATGATGCATTTGTTTCACATGAAGAATATAGTTTCTTATGGAGTTCTAATCCTGATTTTGGAGCGGGTGCGATTAGTATACGATACGATGATCTTCCTGTAACTGTCTTAGTGACAGAATTAGCTACCGGTTGTGAAGTAGAAGTAGTATTGAAATTGAACTAAAGTGAAATAAAAAAAGATGAATTAGATTTTAACCTAATTCATCTTTTTTTATTTAATACGGAGTGCGCAATCTATAGAGGAATATTTCCGTGCTTCTTTTTGGGAATAGATACAGTTTTATTTTCCAACATTGAAAAAGCTTTTATCAACTTCCTTCTTGTATCTCTTGGAAGTATAACTTCATCTATAAATCCTCTCTGAGCTGCAGAATATGGATTAGCAAATAAACGAGCATATTCATCCTCTTTCTCCTTTAGTTTAGCGGCTGGATCTTCTGCTGCAGCGATTTCTCTTCGAAATATAATTTCACTAGCACCTTTTGCACCCATTACGGCTATCTCAGCACTTGGCCAAGCATAATTCATGTCTGCACCGATATGTTTGCTGTTCATTACGTCATAAGCTCCTCCATATGCCTTTCTGGTAATTACAGATATTCTAGGAACAGTTGCTTCACTAAGTGCATACAATAGTTTAGCACCGTTTGTGATAATGCCATTCCATTCTTGATCAGTGCCTGGAAGAAAACCAGGAACATCAATCACAACTAGTAGTGGAATATTAAAACAATCACAGAATCTTGTAAATCGAGCAGCTTTCTTAGAACTATTAACATCAAGACATCCAGCCAATACCATCGGTTGATTGGCTACGATTCCGATGCTTCGACCTCCTAATCTTGCAAATCCTACGATTATATTCTCTGCATAGTTTTTATGAATTTCATAGAATGAATCTTCATCAGAGATACCTTTTATGACTTCATGCATGTCATAAGGCTTATTAGCGCTATCAGGAATTACAGAATCAAGTTCTTCTCTTGTTTCATCTCCTAATTCGTATGGAAGTTTATTTGGTTTTTCCTCACAGTTTTGTGGCATATAACTTAATAGCTTCTTTACCTGATTAAGGCAATCAAGATCATTTGCTGCGGTAAGATGAGTAACTCCAGATTTTGTTGAATGTGTGCTAGCTCCTCCTAGTTCTTCAGAAGTTACGGTTTCGTTGGTAACTGTTTTGACTACATTTGGGCCGGTTACGAACATATAACTTGAATTCTCTACCATGATAGTAAAGTCAGTCATTGCAGGAGAATAAACTGCACCACCGGCACAAGGTCCCATAATTGCCGATATCTGAGGTACGACACCTGAAGCCATAACATTCTTATAGAATATGTCAGCATATCCACCAAGAGACCTTACTCCTTCTTGTATTCTTGCACCGCCACTATCATTTAACCCGATTACTGGAGCTCCAGTCTTCATAGCCATGTCCATTACTTTGCAGATCTTCTCAGCATGAGTCTCTGATAATGAACCACCAAATACTGTAAAGTCCTGCGCAAATATGTAAACTAACCTTCCATCAACTGTTCCATACCCAGTAACTACACCATCTCCATAGAAAATTTGATCTTCCATGCCGAAATCCTTAGTTCTGTGGGTAACCAATATTCCAATCTCTTCGAATGATCCATCGTCTAGAAATAAATGAACACGTTCTCTAGCTGTCAATTTACCTTTTTGGTGTTGCTTATCGATTCTAGTTTGACCGCCACCAAGATGTGCAGCTGCAATTTTATCGTTGAGTACTTTTAAGTTATCTTCCATTTGTGTTTAAGTCTCTTTTGTGATTTTGGTTAATTGTGTCCTTTACAACCTATTTGTGCTCCATTCATCTGATGGGTGAGTTATTGATGAAGCTTTTCCAATTTCTTTTTGATAGTTTTTTACCGCAATGATAGCTGCGATTTTTCTTTCGTTTGCAGACGAGTTATGATAAGCTTCAGGGGTGAAATAGTTTTTTACAAAATGAGTGTCAAACTTTCCTGAAACAAAAGCTTCGTGTCCAAATACAAACTCACCAAAGGGGAGGGTAGTCTCTATTCCTTTGATTCGGAATTGACTGATCGCGCTCTTCATTTTTTCAATAGCATCTTCCCTTGATGTTCCATAGGTAATTAATTTGGCGATCATTGGATCATAGAAAATTGGGATGTCCATTCCTTCTTCATATCCATCATCGAGTCGAATACCTTGTCCAGTGGGACGTACATACTTTTCTAATGTACCGATGCTTGGTAAGAATCCATTCAACGAATCTTCTGCATATATTCGTAGTTCCATGGCATGACCAGTGATCGAAAGATCATCTTGTGTGAATTCAAGCTTTTCTCCCCGTGCGACTTTTATTTGTTGCTCCACAAGATCTATTCCTGTTATCATTTCAGAGACAGGATGTTCAACTTGTAGTCGGGTATTCATCTCTAAGAAATAGAAATTCATTTCATCATCCAACAAGAACTCTACGGTACCTGCACCTTCGTAATCACAAGCTTTTGCTACTTTGACTGCGGCTTCTCCCATAGCCATTCTGAGTTCTGGTGTTAGTACGGCCGACGGAGCCTCTTCGACAACCTTTTGATGTCTTCTTTGGATGCTGCAGTCTCTCTCAAAAAGGTGAACTACATTACCATGACCATCAGCTAATACTTGAATTTCTATATGTCGAGGACTCGAAACATATTTTTCAATAAAAACAGAACCATCTCCAAAAGCAGATTTAGCTTCACTAATTGCACGTTCCATCTGTTCAGGAAGTTCTTCGGAGTTGTTGACTATTCGCATTCCTTTACCACCACCTCCAGCTGATGCTTTTATTAGAATAGGGAACCCAATATCTTCGGCAATTCCTATTGCTTTTTGTACATCTTCTATGGCAGAGTCGATTCCTGGCACCATTGGTATATTGTAATCCTTTACCGCATCTTTTGCCGCAAGCTTACTTCCCATTATTTCTATAGCATAAGGTTTTGGACCTATGAATTTGATGCCAGCATCGGTAACCATATTCGCAAATACTGCATTTTCACTTAGAAAACCGTAACCAGGATGAATTCCTTCAGCGCCAGTATCTTTAGCAGCTTGAAGTATGTTTTCCATTACCAAATATGATTCTGAAGATGGAGAAGGACCGACATGTACTGCTTCATCAGCATATCTTACATGTGGGGCGTTTCTATCAACATCAGAATATACGGCAACTGTTTTGATGCCCATCTTGCGGGCTGTGCTCATAACTCTGATTGCTATTTCGCCTCTATTTGCTATTAATATTTTTTTCATATGTATTTCTCTTGATTGGGTTGAGTGAAATGATGTAGAGTATTATATACCATTTTGGTTTATAATCCAATATCAATTTACTCCATTTCTATGATCACTGCTCCTTTGTCTACCGTAGCTCCGATTTCGAAATTTACAGACTTTACAACTCCGTTCCCTTCAGCTTTGATTACGTTTTCCATTTTCATTGCTTCTAATATTAGAATAGAGCTGCAAGCTTCAATCTCATCGCCAGATTTGACCATGATGTCGAGTATGAGCCCAGGCATAGGAGCTACTATGTCAGTAACTTTAACCTCAGCTACAGCATCAAGCCCCATGGAGTTTACAAGCTGGTCGAATTGATCCATAATGTCAAACCTAAATCGTTTGTTGTTGACATGTATCGTTCCAGTTTTTGGATTTCTACCTACTTTAGGTGGAGCTATATGGTAGGCTTTTTTATCTTGCAATACATGATACCCATTAGGAGTTACATGATTATCTATAGAGTCCAAATCTGATTGAGTAACCAAAATTTCTTCGCCGTCTATTATTACTTTATACATATTTCAAATATGGTTAGGTGAACATCGAATTACAAATATATAAATGTGGATCTAATTAATGTTTTTTATGACTTCAATGTTTACTTTATATCTATGAATGATTTTAATAACTTATATTACACTTTTTTATATGTCTTTATAAATTGACCAAGGAAGATCTTCTTTAGATTGTATCAAGGAGATAGATTTTTCATTTGAAATTGAAGTGATATATTAACATACTGTATATTTGGGGTATAAATAACAAGAAGAATTACAATTAATGAAGGTTCAAAGAGATATTGAATTACTAAGTAGAATGAATGATTGGTCGAAGGTAGCGGAAGCTGATTTGACAGCTCACGTATTTTATCAAAAATCGGAAAAGACCCTTGATTCGATAAGTGCTTTTTTTGAGGAATATAAAAATAATGAGATCCTTAAGGAGGATTACTATATATCCTATGTTTGGTCTATTGAAGTTAGAGATTTTTCTTTGCTTCTGAGGGATTCTTTATTGGGATTAGTGAAATATGATCAATACGCTCATGACGATAAGGCTGTATCTAGAGATTTTATGGTAAATCTCGGATCTACTATTAGAAATGCCGCGTCAGAAATTATAGAGTCTCGGTCTAAAGATAAGTTGACAGCAAAAGATGTTAAACTATTTAATCACCAGACCAATCCCGTTTCGAACGTATTATTGCAAATAGATGAATTGAATATTCAGCTAAAAAAGATTTATAGAAGTCACGATAAGATCAATGAAATCCGTCTTAATCTAGAAAGCTTTAAAAGAGATTTTCATTTAAGTTTTCAAAAACAAACTGGAGTTGTAGAGAGCTTAATTGAGGAAATCATTGCCGTTTCAGAATTAGTTTCTACAATACATCCATCGGGGACAAAAGACCAGATATCTTCAGTGATTGATGGGATCAATACTACTTACAGTAAATTGGAATCACTTCAAACGGTGGAGTCAATGGAAGTACTTTCTTATGCTGATAAAGTAAATTTGAATATTCCAGTAGAAGTATCTTCAGGAAGGTTGGTGACTAAATCCTTGGATATTCAATCTGAGATATCAAAATGGTTTTCGGGGAATGTATATCCTCATATTATTGAATTAGAAAATAGGCGTAACCTTTCTTTAGAGGCGAGTCTTGCAGCGTTGAATTCTGCTAGAGTTAAATTGGCAGCATTGATTTTAGACGATAGTGACTCTTATGATACGTCATCTTCTGATGTGAAAGTTGGGATTACGGAACTAAAGACTCAACATATAAGTCCACTAGAAAAAGAAGCAACTGAAAATACTGGAAAAATAGAAACATATTTAGACCATGACTTTTATGCGTCTTCGATCTATGATGAGGATAGTCTATTTATGCCTAATAATGGCAGTGTGCAAATGACTAATATAAGTCGTGATGCGCAAAAAAGAATGGTTAGCTCATATAAAGAATATAAGAAGTTGGCATTTGGCTGGTTTCAGAAATCCCTTGCTACATATGTGGAGTTAGATAGGATACCACACAATAGATTTATCTCTAATAAACTGCTCATTAATAAGAATGATGAAAGACTTTCATTGTTTTTGAAAAAAGGATATCTCGGGAAATCATTTTCAGTGTCGAGGCCAGAATTGATCAAACCCATATTAAATGATTACCAACTTTGGAAGGATGGATATGCAGCTGCAATCTTAATACACGGTAAGTCAGGAACGGGAAAATCTGCACTTATAGGTATACTGTCCCAGTCGTCTGTCATAGATGAAATGGTAAATGTAAATGCTGGAGAGCCCTATTTTACTAAGAATAAGTCGTTTGAGAGAAGTTATGATCTGAAAAAGGTAATTTCGAATATTGCATATCAGTACACTGGACAAAAGATTATTTTAACGATTGATGATCTAGGTCAATGGCATAATAAATCTCATAATTTATATGACAATATTAATAATCTATCAAAATTGATTCAAAAATACAAAGGAGATATATTCTTTGTGGTTAGTTGTAATTCATATTTGAAATCAAGAATTGATATTTTTAAAGACCTTAGTCTCTTGTTTTCTTCTCAAATTAATGTTGGGAAGTTATCAAATTCAAACCTTAAGGAAGCCTTGATGATGAGATTCAGGGCGCTGCCAGAACTTGGACTCTCGGATACAGAGCATGAGGATACGATAGGCCCTATATTGAGAAACGCAAATGGAAACGTGGGGCATGCCATGTTAGAGTATTCAAGGTTCTATAATTCGAAATACAAGCCTGATCTCAAGTCTCAAGAATTTGTAGAGTTGATTAATGATTATAGCACATTACTAAAATATATTCTTTGTTTTCAAAGTATTAATGAAAATGAACTTTCAAGTATGCTGACAAAATTAGAGCAGATTGAATTTAAAAATCATATAAGATATTTGATTGGATTAAAAGTTCTGATATATCAAAGAGCAAACGTCGTTACTATAAATCCATTTTTGATCTTTTCAGTAGAAAAGGCACTCGATTTTAAAACAACAACATGAGAGAATTAATGGAGTATAGTTTTTTGTCTTGGTTTGAGTTTTGTATTGTCGCTGGTGTTTGCTTGTTGACTTTGATTATCGTTGATAGATTCCATTTGTTTAAAAGACATTCCTGGAAGACATCTATAGGGTATCACATGTTTTTCTGTTTGGTATTGTCAGCGATTGTAATTGCATTTTTAGCAATCAATCCAGTCTTACATTTAATCCTTTTGTTAATTATATTTGGATTTATTTATAAGAATATATTTGCTTATATAAGATCAATATTTAATCTGTATTTTTCCAAAATTCACTTCGGAGATCAGATTAGGATAGGAGACACTATTGGTGTTTTAACTAATGTCAATCTTGGTGGAATGCATATAACATCTAATAGTGAAAAGACGTTCTATCCGTTTAATAATTGGGAAGGAGAAAGTATCGTTTTGCTTTCTGAAGCAGGAAAAGTAGCCTTAACGTTAAGCATAAAAGATGAAGCAAGTAGAACAGACCATAATGGTATATATGCGCTTGAGAAAAGCCTTTTTAATTTTCCATATTTAGCCAATGAGAAAATATCAATCACTTCAGATAATGAAGAGTTGATAATCAAAGCAATGGTGTCTAGAAGTAATATGAAAGAGAGTTTGAAATCTAACATCCAAAAAGCTGGATTTTCAATAAACGAAAAAAATAATAAGTAATATGGAAGATTTAATGAAAGAACCGTATCCGTTTATTATAGCGGCTTCAGCTATATTGATTGTCTCCTTTCTTTTCGGAGAAATATCTAAAAAAACAAGCATACCGTCTGTTCTTTTGCTAATCATATTTGGTGTATTGGTGAAGCTTGGAATGGATAGTTTTGGTATTGGAGATGTTAACTTTTTACCCGTTCTGAAGATATTAGGTACAGTAGGTCTTATTATGATAGTACTGGAAGCTGCTCTAGAATTAAAACTAGAACGAAGCAAACTTGTCCCCATACTTATGGCTCTGGGTATTGCTCTAGTTGGTTTGTTATTGTCAACTTGGATTACTGCAGAAATAATTCATTATTTTGTTGATTGTAGTTCATATAAAGGGCAAAGTAAATTGGTCGCTTGGCTGTATGCTACACCTTTATCAATTTTGTCAAGTGCTATCATTATACCGAGTGTAATTGACCTGAGGAACGATAAGAAGGAGTTTCATATATATGAAAGCACTTTTTCAGATATTTTAGGTATCATGCTTTTTCAATTATTAAGTGGGATGATAGTGCAACCAGGATCAGATGCCCATGCTAGTGGATTTGGTAGTTTTGCTTTATCTTTTGTCTTGATTATGGCAATTGCGCTTATTTCTAGTTATATGATAGTCTTGATATTTCAGAGAATTAGCTCTCCTGCAAAGTTGTTTTTGTTAATTGCCACTCTATTATTAGTATATTCTATTGGTGTATTAATGCATTTGTCTGCATTGATTATCATATTGATTTTCGGACTGGTTATAGCAAATATGGACTTGTTTTTTGTCGGGCCTCTTAAAAAATGGTTAGATAAGAAGAAGGCTCATGATATATATCATGGTTTACATGTCATTACTTTGGAGACGGCCTTTGTTATTAGAACATTCTTCTTTGTAGTTTTTGGTATTACAATAGTGTTTTCGACTTTGAGTAGCTTGTCAGTTCTTGGTGTATCTATACTCTGTATTGCGGTTATATATGTGATTAGATTCATTTTGCTTCGAGCAACTTTGGGATCAGATATTCATCCACAAATATTTATTGCACCAAGAGGATTAATAACTATTTTACTTTTTTATAAAATACCAGAATACCTATTGGTAGAAGATTTTAGTCAAGGGATACTCTTGTTTGTGATCATCGGGACTAGTATTATTATGACTATTAGTTTGATAATGAACAAAAGAAGGGCCAATAAGGCTATTGATGGTGTGCAATCTGTTGATATCTCAGAAGCTAAATGGAAAGTGCCAGACCTTAGGCCTAATTCAGACTCTTAAGTTGTTAACTAATCTCAAATGAAGAAGGAAATCAAAAAAGAATATAGAAATGATGACATATCGGTGGTTTGGCAGCCGCATTTATGTATTCATGATAAGTCTTGTTGGAAAGAGTTGAATGGTGTGTTTAAACCACTCAAAAGGCCATGGGTTAATATGGAAGGCGGAACAACGGAGGAAATTATTGCGCAGGTTGGAAAATGTCCTTCAGGTGCGTTATCATATTATAAATTAAAAGAAGAAGAAATGGAAAATCAAGAATCATACGAAGGGAATATCAAAGTGAAAGTAATACCTGGCGGACCATTAATGGTAACTGGTACATGTGAGATAACACATGCTGACGGAACTGTGCAAGTAAAAGAAAATAAAACTACTTATTGTAGGTGTGGTTTAAGTGCAAATAAGCCTTTTTGTGACGGTGGTCATAAAGGAACAGGATGGGAGGGATAGACTTTTAATTTTATCTTGAAAATAAAAAAAAGCACAAATCGAAAGATTTGTGCTTTTTTTATAATTGATTATTTCAATTATAGTTTATTTCATATTGTAAAATAGAACAAGAAATCTATCTTACGAAAATTGCATCTTTTATTTTTTCAACGACATGACTAACAAACTGTACATCAGGCATTATTGCTTCTGCATCTTCTGGTGAGAAGTATGAAACATCAAAACCTTGAGTCTTTAACTCCTTTGCTTCCCCATTAATATATACAGACGATATAAGGCTTAATGCAAGTAAAGACGAAAATAAAACTTGTTGAATTTTCTTTGGAGTCATAGTGAGTAAGTTTCGAGTAGTAAGTTAGTTTGTATAATAGATGCAATATATTTAGAATAGTTGCATCAACTATGTTAATAAACGTTACATAAATATTAAAAGTTACATTTTTTAGTCAATTTTATCTAAATATTATGTGACTTGGTCGATAGTTGAACGTATAAACACTTTTTTTTCTTTGTCTGACTCCCGAATTGCTTAGCCTTTCATTTCTTTTTTGTACTCATGGTTCATAAAAAACATATTAAAGTTTTATTAATATATTTTTATAAATATCTTTGTGGCATCAAAATAGAGTAATGAAGCAATATAAAGATCTTCTTTCGCATATATTAGAAAACGGCGTTAAGAAAACAGATCGTACAGGAACTGGGACTATGTCCTGCTTTGGATATCAAATGAGATTTGATCTTTCTAAGGGGTTTCCTATGCTCACTACAAAGAAGCTCCATCTTAAGTCTATTATTCATGAGCTGTTATGGTTTCTTAGAGGAGATACAAATATCGCATACCTAAAAGAGAATAATGTAAAGATATGGGATTCTTGGGCTGACGAAAATGGTGATCTTGGGCCAGTGTATGGTAAGCAATGGAGATCGTGGCAAGGACCCAATGGTAAAACCATTGATCAAATACAGAATGCAGTAGACCTTATAAAGGGTAGCCCTGATAGTCGAAGGATAATTGTAAATGCATGGAATGCAGGGGAGCTCGAAGATATGGCATTAACACCATGTCACTGTCTTTTCCAGTTTTATGTAGCTGATGGTAAGTTGTCATGTCTTTTATATCAAAGATCTGCGGATACATTTTTAGGTGTTCCGTTTAATATAGCCTCATATGCTTTATTGACTATGATGATGGCGCAAGTGACTGGTTTGGAAGTAGGAGAGTTTGTTCATGCTTTCGGAGATGTTCATTTATACTTAGATCATTTGGAGCAAGCAAAGCTTCAATTGACACGTGAGGAAAGAACTCTACCAACAATGAAAATAAACAAGGATGTAGATTCAATATTTGATTTTAAGTTTGAAGACTTCCAATTAAGTAATTATGATCCGCATCCTCATATAAAAGCGAAGGTTTCTATTTAATAGAATCTTTTACAAAACTATTACATTAACCTTATTTGGAAGTAATCTAAATAAGTGAAATACGTAGGGTTTTGTAGCTTAAAAATAATGTTAAAAACTATTTTTGCAGTGTAATCAGTTCTGATTTTTACAATCGGTTGAGTACCAAAGATAAATAAGTATTGAAAAGAATTATATAATGATATATAAGCATCTCAACATTAATAAATTGCTAATACTCGTGTTAGTAATGTTCTCTTTTAGCATTTATGGACAAGTTAGTCCTGAAGCTGGTAAGACTGTGTTCAAAAATTATTGTGCGTCGTGTCACAATAAGAATATGGTTTCTGATATGACTGGACCTGCGCTTGCAGGTGTGGAAGATAGATGGGATACCGAGGAAAACCTTTATGCTTGGATTAGGAATTCACAAGCAATGATTTTCGAGACGGGGCACCCTAGAGCTATAGAGTTGTGGAATGAGTATAAGCCTAGTGCGATGACGGCATTCCCGCAATTAACAGATGATGATATCGCTTCTACGTTACTCTATATTAATGGTGTAGCTGATGGGTCATTTGGTGCTCCTGTAGGTGGAGCTGCTCAAGTATCAGGCGCTCCAGTCGAGGAAAAATCAAATTTCTGGCTGTATGCTCTTTTATTAGGGATACTAGCAATGCTTGCTGCATTGTTGACTAAAATAATTAGCAATCTAGATGTATTAGCTTCAGCAAAAGAAGGTAAAGAAATTCAACAAAAGACTTTGATGCAGTCGCTTACTTCTAAAGGCGTAGTTGGATTCTTAATATTTGGTTTAGTTGTATTTGCAGGTTACACAACAGTAACTAATGCAACTAACTTAGGAAGACAACAGGGGTATCAGCCAGATCAGCCGATTAAATTCAGTCACGAAACACATGCTGGTATTAATAAGATAGATTGTCAATATTGCCACGATGGCGCTAGACGATCTAAACACTCAGTTATTCCTGCAGCGAATACTTGTATGAATTGTCACAAAGCAATTAAGGTAGGATCTGAATATGGAACTGCGGAATTAACTAAGATATATGCATCTGTAGGATATAATCCATCTACAGACAAATACATGGAAAATTACGAAGACATACCAACTGAAGAATATAAGGAGATCTATTCGAAATGGATAGAAGATCAGTATTTAGTTGAAACAGGTTTAGCGGAATTGGATAATGAAGGTGAGAATATTGTCAAGTCTCAATGGGATGGCATTGTTACTTCTTTAACTAATGAACAGAAGAAAACGGTACAAGGTCCAATAGAATGGATAAGAATTCATAACCTTCCTGATCATGTGTACTTTAATCACGCACAGCACGTAACTGTAGGTGGAGTAGAATGTCAAGATTGTCACGGTGCGATTGAAGAGATGGAAGTTGTAAAACAACATTCTCCATTGTCAATGGGATGGTGTATCAACTGTCACAGGAAGACTGAAGTGAAATTCAAAGAGAACGAATATTACGAGTCATACTCTCAGTTTCATGAAGACTTACAATCAGGTGCTAAGGAGAAAGTGACAGTAGCCGATATCGGTGGTCTTGAATGTCAGAAATGTCATTACTAGAAGTAATTTCAATAAAAAAGAAACTATAAAATCTGAGTTAAATCAGAAATAGATATACATAGTCAAACAGCTTTAAATGAAAGATAATACATCGAATATTTGGATAGGAGGAAAGGATCTAACAAACGATCCTGAATTCATTGAAATATCTCAAAAAGAGTTTGCTGAGCCAACTAATCTCATCGAGGATCTTGGTAATGAAGAAGTTGCTGCCTCAATGGGTGGTAATAGAAGGGATTTCTTGAAGTTCTTAGGGTTTGGTCTTGGTGCTGCAACAGTAGCGGCGGGATGTGATATTCCTGTCAAAAGAGCAATTCCTTATGTAGTAAAGCCTGATTCAATCGTTCCAGGTGTAGCAACATATTATTCTTCTACATACGTATCTGGTGGAGAATCTCTTCCAATACTAGTAAAGACAAGAGAGGGAAGACCGATCAAAATAGAGGGAAATGTTTATTCTAGTATTACACATGGTGGAACTTCTGCGAGAGCTCAAGCTTCTGTATTGAATCTTTATGATACTTCTAGATTTACAACACCAAAGATGAAAACATCAGGTGAGTGGTCTGCAAGTAACTGGGCTGATGTAGATAAGGCTGTTTCTGCAGCTTTAGCTTCAGCAAAAGGCGTTAGGGTTGTTACCAATACAGTACTTAGTCCAACGGCTAAAGCCGCAATGGCTGAATTTAGTGGTAAGTTTGGTGGGTCTTTAGTAACATATGATCCAGTTTCTAGTGCCGCTATATTAGATGCAAATGAGCAATCTTTCGGAGATAGAGTTGTTCCTGATTATAGATTTGATAAAGCGGATGTAATCGTTTCATTTGGGGCAGATTTCTTAGGTACATGGATATCACCTGTAGAATATGCCGCTCAATGGGCAAAAGGAAGAAAAATAAAAGACATTAAGAATCCTTCAATGTCAAGACATATTCAAGTTGAGTGTGGAATGTCAATGACAGGATCTAATGCAGATAATAGAATCATGGTTAGACCATCAGAGATGGGAGCTGCGATTGCTTATCTAGCAAATAAAATAATAGGTGGTGTTACTCCACCAGCATTAAACAAGGATGCTAAAGACGCACTTGATAAAATTGCAGTAGAATTAAAAGCTGCAAAAGGGAAATCTCTTATTGTAAGTGGTTCCAATAATGTGTCAGAGCAGATTTTAGTAAATGCAATAAATAATAGCTTAGGTAACCTTGGAACAACGGTTAATTTCGGTCATGCTTCTCTTCAGAGACAAGGAAGTGAGAAAGAATTAACACAATTGGTATCTGATATCAATTCAGGAAGTGTAGATGTAGTTATATTCAATCAGTGTAATCCAGCATATGATTTCGCTGGAGCGGAAGCGCTGAAAACTGCACTCGCAAAGGTTAAAACTAAAATTTCTTTCGCTGCATCTAATGATGAGACGACTGAAATGTGTGATATAGTGGCTCCAACAAACCATCTTTTAGAGAGTTGGGGAGATGTTGAAGCAAAGAGAGGTCAATTCAGTATAATCCAACCAACTATTAGTAATCTTTTTGATACTAGACAATATGAGCAATCATTATTGACTTGGGCAGGATCATCAAACCTGGATGCAAAAGCTGATCAGCCTTATTTTGATTATTTAAAGGCAAACTGGAAGAAAACAGTATTTGCTGGTCAATCAAAATTCGCTTCATTCCAATCTTTTTGGGATAGCGTACTTCAGGATGGGGTATATGAGGGGAGTGGTTCAGGTTCTACGCCTTCTTTTTCAGGGAATGTTGCATCTGCAGCGGCTGGAATTAGTAAACCTTCAAGTTCTGAAGTCGAGGTTGCGTTCTATGAATCAATCGCTCAAGGGAATGGACAATTTGCAAATAATCCATGGTTGCAAGAAATGCCGGATCCTGTTACTAGAACTTCTTGGGGTAACTACCTTGCAGTACCAGTAAACTTTGATGGTGTAAGAACATTTGTCGGTTACAATGAGCTAGTCGATGGCGATTTAGTAGATATTACTATAGGAGGAAAGACACTAAGAGTTCCTGTTATCCAACAATTTGGACAAATGGAAGGAACAGTATCGCTTGCATTAGGATATGGTAGACAATTCGGGATCAAAGGAGATTCTGTGGGTGTAAATGTAAATGATGTTTTGACTGTTGGAAAAGACGGAAATGTTAATTATTACAATATAGACGCTACAATAACAAATAAGGTAGGGAAAGAAGATTACTTTTCATGTGTTCAGTATCACCATACAATGGGTGTGAAAGCTGCAGAAAAAGATACTGGAGATATCATCAATGCCGATGAAGCGGCAACAGTGTTTTTTGATTACTTCACTGGAGTAAAGGGTTTTCAAGGATCATTGACAGATAGATCAATCATCTACAACTCTACAATAAAAGATCTTAAAAAAAATGTTGAGATACTTGGAGGTAAAAGAGCTCACGCTCAGCACCTTAATGCTCAGCAAATTTACAACGGGTTCGATGACATGTACGAAACAGGTCATCACTGGGGTATGAATGTTGACCTTAATTCTTGTACTGGATGTGGAGCATGTACCGTAGCTTGTATGTCTGAGAATAATGTGCCAGTTGTAGGAAAGAGGGAAGTGTCAAGACACCACGAAATGACTTGGTTGAGAATTGATAGATATTACTACGGAGATGCTAAAAATCCTAATGTAGTTTATCAACCAATGATGTGTCAACACTGTGATAACGCTCCATGTGAGAATGTTTGTCCAGTAAATGCAACAAATCACTCTACAGAGGGTCTTAACCAAATGACATATAACAGATGTATTGGTACAAGATATTGTGCGAACAACTGTCCATTTAAAGTAAGAAGATTCAACTGGTTGGATTACACAACTGCGGATTTATTTCCAGCAAATCAACCTTCACTTGCAGGAGAAGAAGTACCATACGGTGCGGATAACTTGACAAGAATGGTTCTTAATCCAGACGTAACTGTTAGAGCAAGAGGAGTTATCGAAAAATGTAGTTTCTGTGTACAGAGATTACAGTCAGGTAAATTGACGGCAAAGGTAGAGGGAAGAAGACTAAGAGACAACGATGTAAGTTCTGCGTGTATGACAGCTTGTCCTACAGGTGCAATTACTTTCGGTGACTTAAATAATAAAAAAGGAGAATTAGTTAAGAAGAATACTTCACCATTATCATACTTGGTATTAGAAGAAGTAAACGTAAGACCTTCAGTTACTTACACTATGAAAGTAAATAACAGAGATACGTCATTTGACGCTTAATTAGTTAGAAAATATATTTAAAAGAAACACATAACACTAATATATGAGTGCTGTTGTAAGTCCAATAAGAGAGCCTTTAGTAACAGGGGCCAAAACCTACCACCAGATTACAGAGGATCTGATCTCTCCTACAGAGAGAACTCCTCCAGCATCGTGGGTGATTGGTTTCATACTGTCAATAATAACATTTTCATTCGGTGCTTTTTGTCTGTTATGGACAGTTTGGCACGGTATCGGAACTTGGGATTTGAATAGAACTATCGGGTGGGGTTGGGATATTACCAATTTCGTATGGTGGATCGGTATCGGTCACGCAGGTACTTTGATTTCGGCGATTCTATTATTATTTAGGCAAAAATGGAGAACAGGTGTAAACAGAGCTGCAGAAGCGATGACAATTTTCGCCGTTATGTGTGCTGCAATATATCCAGGTATACACATGGGTAGAATGTGGATGGCAATGTTTATTTTCCCTTATCCAAATACAAGAGGCCCACTATGGCCTAACTTTAACTCACCGCTGTTATGGGATGTATTTGCAATCTCTACTTACTTTACAGTTTCTGTACTTTTCTGGTATGCTGGACTTGTACCTGATTTTGCAACAATTAGAGATAGAGCAACAGGTTTTAGAAAAAAGATATATAATTTCCTTTCATTCGGTTGGACTGGATCTGCAAAGCACTGGCAACGATGGGAATCATTATCATTGATTCTCGCAGGTATAGCTACTCCGTTGGTACTTTCAGTACATACAATAGTATCATTTGATTTCGCCACTTCAGTTATTCCAGGTTGGCATACAACGATCTTTCCTCCATATTTTGTTGCGGGAGCGATCTTCTCTGGATTTGCAATGGTATTGACATTGATGCTTGTAACGAGAAAGTTATTAAAGTTAGAGGATTATATAACAATTGAGCACGTAGAGTCTATGAACAAGGTAATCCTTGCGACTGGATCTATAGTAGGTGTTGCTTACTTAACAGAATTATTCATTTCATGGTATTCTGGATATGTATATGAGCAGTTTGCATTCTTTAACAGAGCACTTGGGCCATATTGGTGGTCGTACTTCGGTATGATGTTTTGTAACGTACTCTCTCCTCAATTCTTCTGGAGTAAGAAGTTAAGAAGAAATGTACTATTTACATTTTTCATGTCGATATTTATCAACATCGGTATGTGGTTTGAGAGATTTGTAATTATTGCAACTACATTGGCAAGAGATTACTTGCCATCATCTTGGTCTTTATATAGCCCAACATGGGTAGAGATAGGAATTTTCATTGGTACGATTGGTTTATTTTTCGTTTTATACTTAGCATTTACAAGAGTTGCGCCGGTGGTTGCAGTCGCGGAGATCAAGAGTATTCTTAAAACAGGCGGAGATCAGTATGTTGGACCTAAGAATGCGCATAAGATGCATCATGCACATGACGATGCACATGCTCATGATACACACTAATTAGAATATTATTTATAAAGACTAATAATAGAAAGCTATGAGAACAGCTAGTCATAAAAATTTGGATGTTGTTTACGGACTCTATGATGATGAAGAAATCATGTTGGATGCCGTAAGACAAGCAAACAAAGAACACTTGGATATAATGGATGTTTATTCTCCTTTTCCAGTTCACGGTTTAGATCCACTACTTGGTCTTGAAGAATCAAGACTACACGTTGCAGGATTTGTTTTTGGTGCAATGGGAACCTTGACTGCATTTTTAGGAATGACATGGATATTCACTAAGGATTGGCCGATCATTTTTGGTGGTAAGCCATACTGGTCAGTGCCAGCATTTATTCCTATTACATTTGAGTTGACTGTATTATTTGCAGCAATAGGAATGGTAGTTACCTTCTACACAATTTGTGGATTAGGACCTGGAGTTACCAATCCATATTTAGATGATAGAATTACAGATGATAAATTTTGTATAGCCTTTGATAAGTCTAATGTAGATGTTTCTGCAGTAGAATCATTTTTTGCTTCTACTGGAGCATCTGAGGTGAATCAAAAAACTATATAATCGAAAGACATATTAATAAGATGAATATTAAAAAATATATCTTCCTAGGAGTTGTGGCAGTTTTGCTTTCGCTTCAATCTTGTCAACAAGCTGGTGTGAATAACACAGGTTCTGAGTATATGCCTGATATGGGACACTCGGTGGCGTATGAGGCGAATTATTATAACTATTATTATAATAATACTTGGGGAACTGAGGATGAGTATTACCAGTTTGCTAAGCCTAAATTGCCGGTTAACGGTACTGTGCCTAGAAGAGGTAATGGAAATGGTTATACACTACCAACTCAAGGTAGTGTTCCGTATTACTATGGGAATACAGAAGATGAAAGAACAAGAGCAATGGCTGAGGTTATTAATAATCCTCTTCCAATAACCGAAGCTGGATTAGCTGAAGGAAAAGAGCTTTACAATGTGTTCTGTTCAACTTGTCATGGAGCTAAAGCTGATGGCAATGGTTATTTGGTAAGAGATGGAGGAGCATATCCTGCACAGCCAGCTAATTTTTTACTAGAAGAGCATTTGAAGGCTTCTAATGGTAGATACTACCACGCAATCATGCATGGTAAAAATGTAATGGGAGGATATTCCGATAAGATTTCTTACGAGGAAAGATGGAATGTAATTCACTACATCAGATCATTGCAAGCAAAAGAATTGAAGTTGACATATTCTCAATTAGAAAATACTTTGAACACAGTTGATAAGCCGGCAGGTGCTGATTATATGGCAGCTAATATGGAATCACATGGTGTAGAGTTGGGACATGAGGATAATCATCACCACTTAGATGGAGATCACCATGAAGGACATGATGATCATGAGGAAGGACATGATTCTGGACATGGAGATCATGAAGAAGGACATGACGACCATGAAGGAGAGCATGATCACGGAGATGAAGGACACCATTAATCGAACGAAAAGAAAAGAACAATAATGAATCAGTTTGTTTTTAAAAGTACAGCTAAAACGTTTTTAATATCATTTATGATACTAGGAATCCTATGTATGGGATTGACTTGGTTTTCGGATGATGCTATACATTCAAGGTTTTGGACAAATTTATTGCACAATAGTGTATTCTTTACAGGTATATCTTTGATGGCAACATTTTTTATAGCGGTATGTATAACTGCATACGCAGGATGGCATACCCAATTTAAGAGAGTCTGGGAGGCATTTGGGTCTTTCATCTATGTAGGAATTGGATTGATGGTGTTTATAGGTATAGCTACTTACTTACATATGAATCACCTATATCATTGGACAGATGAAGCCGATGTTGCAAAAGATGCAATACTAAAAGGTAAAGCTGGCTTCCTTAATAAGAATTGGTATCTGTTTGGTACTATAATAATAGGGGGTACGTGGGCATTTTTCTACAATAGATTAAGAGCACTATCAAAAGCAGAGGATGATAATGGTGCTGGTGTTAATTTTGCTATGCACAGGAAGATGAGAGTCTATGCTGCTATATTCTTACCAATTGTAGGTTTTACATCTGCAGCTATGGTTTGGTTATGGATAATGAGTCTTGATGCTCACTGGTATTCGACAATGTTTGCTTGGTATACTGGGGCAAGTTGGTTTGTTACAATGATAGCACTGACTATTCTTATTCTTTTATACTTAAAAGGAAATGGATATTATGATAATGTTTCGCAAGAGCATATTCATGATATAGGTAAATTTTTATTCGCATTTAGTATTTTTTGGACATACTTATGGTTCTCACAATTCATGTTAATTTGGTATGCCAATATAGGAGAGGAAACGATTTATTTTAGAGAAAGATATGATAAGTATCCTATTTTATTTTTTGGTAACTTAATGATAAACTTCTTGATACCTTTCTTTGTTCTATTGAGGAATGATACGAAGAGGAAGTTTGGTTCAGTTGGATTTGTTGCAGGTGTTGTTTTAATAGGTCACTGGTTAGATTTCTTTTTAATGATAAAGCCAGGTGCACTACATACAGCTCACGCAGCATTAGGCCACGAAGATCATGGACACGCTGAAGAAGCGGCACATGGAGCTCATGAAGGAGCTCATGGAGTTGCAGATGCAGTAGCACACGGAGCGCATGGAGCTTCAGAATTTGTTTCTGGATTTACATTGCCTGGTTTTCTTGAAATAGGTACATTCTTAGGATTTTTAGCCTTGTTTTTATTTGTGACATTAAACTCACTTAGTAAAGCTTCTCTAGTTCCTAAAAATGATCCATACTTGGGTGAGAGTTTAAATCACCATGTGTAATATTGAATTGAAATAGACAAATAGTTTAATAAAAAAATAATAGTCAAAATGACTGGATTAATAGCGTTTTTAATAGTTGGATTACTTGCTGTGATCGTAGTACAAATCGGAAAGGTTTCTGATTTAGCTGCAAGGATTAGAGGTGAAGAAGAAGTAGCACAACAATCTAATGATAGAACAGCAGTTTGGCTGGTTGCTTTCATGGTTGTCTTTTTAGTACTTGGTACAGCATCTATGTACTACTTTAAGGATGTTATGTTAGGTTATGGACCGCACCAATCGGCATCAGAGCATGGGTTTTTGATAGATGGATTATTCCACTCTACATTGATTGTCACTTTCATTGTATTCTTTATAACTCACATACTATTATTCTGGTATGGATATAAATATAGAATGAGAGAAGGTAATAAGGCTCAATTTATTTCGCACAATAATACAATAGAGTTAATATGGACAGTTGTTCCAGCAATTGTACTTACATTTTTAGTTGTGAAAGGATTAGTAGCATGGAATGAAATTATGCCTGATCTTGGACCTGAAGATGAGTATTTGGAAATAGAAGCTACAGGATACCAGTTTGGATGGGATATTAGACATCCGGGAAATGATGGAAAATTAGGAACGAAAGATTTTAGATTGATCAAGCCTGGTGTTAACACTCTAGGAATTGATTGGGCTGATGATAAGTCAATAGATGATGTTATTTTACAAGATATCATTTATCTGCCAGTTGATACGACTGTCAGAGTTAGGATTACTTCAAAAGATGTGCTGCATAACTTTTACCTTCCTCACTTTAGAGTGAAAATGGATGCAATACCTGGTCTTCCTACTTATTTTATATTTAAGCCTACGACTACAACAGAAGAATATAGACAACAGCTAAGAGAGTATCCAGAATGGAACGAACCTTATGATTTAACGGATCCTGATAGTAAACCTAGATGGAAAGCATTTGAATATGAGTTAGCGTGTGCAGAATTATGTGGTAAAGGACACTACAGTATGAGAAGAGTACTTAAGGTAGTTACTAGAGAAGAGTACAACGATTGGTTAGCTGGTCAGGAGTCAACTTATATGACGACTGTCAGAGGAACAGATAATGATCCTAGAAAAGGACAGCTTTTAGATATAGAAATAAAGGAAAGAGCAAAAGAATTGAAAGCTGATTTCGCGAATGCATTAGCAAGTGAGGATGTTTTAGATAAGACAATACTACTTAAGCATGTATTTTATAATACAGGATCAGCTGCATTATCAGATTTATCTAAGTATGAATTAGATAATCTTACGAACATTATGAATGAGAGCAGCAATGTTACAGTTGAATTAGGTGGACATACAGATAGTCAAGGAGATGATGTTTCAAATTTGTCTTTATCACAAAATAGAGCACAGAATGTTATGAAGTATCTACTTGACAAGGGATTAGCACCGAACAGATTGAATTACACAGGATATGGAGAAACAATGCCGATTGGAGACAATGGTACTGATGCAGGTAGAGAACAAAATAGAAGAACAGAGTTAAGAATTGTTTCACAATAGTTTTTGAAAATTAATTTAAGATGGCAAATATTGCAACAACATACGATGATGACTTACTCATAAAAGAGCTTGGTTATAATGATCATTTTCATGATCATCATCACGGAGATAAATACCAATCTGGCTTTATAAGCCATTATATATTCTCAATGGACCACAAGGTCATTGCGAGACAGTTTTTAATTACAGGTATTATTTGGGCCATAATTGGTGCAGCGATGTCTGTGGTGTTTAGATTACAGCTTGGTTTTCCAGAAGAGAGTCTTGCTTGGTTGAAACCTGTATTAGGTAAATGGATAGTAATTGATCCGACTGGTATTGGGACATTAGCTCCAGAGTTTTATTATGCATTAGTTACAATGCATGGTACTATTTTAGTATTTTTTGTATTGACAGCTGGGCTTAGTGGAACATTTAGTAATTTACTTATTCCACTTCAATTAGGAGCAAGAGATATGGCTTCGCCATTCTTGAATATGTTATCATATTGGTTCTTCTTTTTAGCTGGAATTATTATGTTTTACTCATTGTTTTTAAGTACAGGTCCTTTCTCTGGAGGTTGGACAGCTTATCCTCCGCTGAGTGCATTACCTCAGGCATCTACAGGTTCAGGGACTGGTATGACGTTGTGGTTAGTAAGTTTGACTTTGTTTGTAGTTTCGGTACTACTAGGTGGTATTAACTATATAACAACAGTACTTAACCTAAGAACGAAAGGTATGAGTCTATGGAGAATGCCATTAACAATTTGGGCGTTTTTCACAACAGCAATAATTGGGGTATTATCGTTTCCAGTATTGGCTTCTGGTTTTTTCATGTTGATGATGGATAGAGGTTTGGGAACTTCGTTTTTCTTGAGTGAGATATTTATTGAAGGACAAGCTCTTGATAGAGTAGGAGGTTCACCTGTATTATACCAGCATTTATTCTGGTTCTTGGGTCACCCTGAAGTATATATTATTATTCTTCCTGCCATGGGGCTTGTGTCTGAAGTATTATCAGTACACGCTAGAAAGCCAATATTTGGTTATAGAGCAATGGTTTATTCAATGCTAGCAATCGGATTTTTATCATTTATAGTTTGGGCTCACCATATGTTTATGTCTGGTGTTAATCCATTCATCTCTAATTTCTTTGTTGTATTTACCTTAATCATTGCTGTACCGTCTGCGGTAAAAGTGTTTAATTGGATTACGACATTATATGGAGGTAATATAAGATTGAATACACCTATGTTATTCTCAATAGGATTTGTTTCAATGTTCATCTCAGGTGGATTGACTGGAGTATTTCTTGGTAATTCTACGATAGATATACAGATGCACGATACATACTTCGTAGTAGCTCACTTTCATATTGTAATGGGAGTAGCGGCGTTCTTTGGGATGTTTGCTGGGATTTATCACTGGTACCCTAAGATGTATAGTAGGTTTATGAATGAAACTTTAGGGAAAATTCACTTCTGGGGTACAATCATTGGTGCCTATGCAATATTCTGGCCTATGCACTTTATAGGAATGGCTGGAGTACCTAGAAGGTACTATAGTTTCGATACATTCGATGCATTTAAGCACTTTTCAGGAATGAATCAGTTCATTACGATTGCTGCAATACTTGTATTTTTTGTGCAATTGATTTTTGTTATCAATTTCTTCTACAGTATATGGAAGGGAAAGAAAATGACAACTAAGAACCCTTGGGATGCGACTACTTTAGAGTGGACAACGCCTATCGAGCCAATTCATGGTAACTGGCCTGGTAATCTTCCAACTGTTCACAGGTGGGCATATGATTACAATAAGGATGAAAGAGAATTCGTATCGCAGATCGTTCCTCTTGAGGAAGGTGAAATAGGTGATCATTAATATATATCAAGAATATCAGATATACTATATTGAAGGATACAAAAACATATCAATTAGATAATACATCAGCTAAGAAATACTCTAAGCTGGGGGATTATGTGATGCTGGTGAAGTTGAAACTATCATTGTTGGTCGTTTTTACTTCTATCATGTCGTATTTGGTTGTGGCAGGGGCTAACGCAAGTTTAATTTCAATTATTCTTCTAGGTCTAGGTGGCTTTTTAACCACAGCTGCAGCGAACGCGTTGAATCAAGTTCTTGAAAAAGACCATGATAAGAACATGAAACGAACAGCTGATCGTCCAATAACAACTGGTAGGATGAAATCGTCTGAAGCGGTAATGTTTGCAGGTTTATCCTGTTTAGTTGGTGTTTCATTTTTGGCGCTATTCAATCCGTTAACTTCATTATTAGGAATGCTTTCATTGATTTGTTATTCATTCGTTTATACACCAATGAAGAGATATTCTACTTCGGCTGTAGCAATAGGAGCAATACCTGGAGCTTTACCAGCATTGATTGGATGTACTGCATTCGAAGGAACAATTACTGCATTTGGAATAGGAATATTTGCTTTGCAGTTTTTATGGCAGTTTCCACATTTCTGGGCAATAGGGTATTTGTCTTACGATGATTATAAAAACGCAGGATATAAATTATTACCGGAAGATGAGGAAGGTAAAGTAGATAGAAGTCTTGGCTTACATTCTACAATGTACGCTTTGATGATGATTCCAGTAATAGGAATGATGTTCTATTTTGGATCTGTAAGTCTTACAGCTTCTATTTTGGTACTGATTACTTCTGTAGTATATATAGGTTTTAGTTTGAATTTTCATCAAAAATTTGATAGAAAGTCAGGTTTGAAGTTGATGTTTTATTCATTTGTTTATCTGCCTTTGATTTTGGCGGCTTATTTAATTTTCTAAAATAATGGAAAGTATGGATAGCGTAGCAATGGAAGAAACTAAAAGAAAAGGTATTAACCCTCACAAATTCGCTTTGTGGTTAGGAATGGGTAGTATCATTATGATGTTTACTGGTTGGACAAGTGCTTATATAGTTAAGCACGCTGCTGGTAATTGGCTCGAATTTGGATTGCCAAGCATGTTTTATGCAAGTACGGTAACGATAATATTGAGTAGTGTAGCTTTGCACCTTTCTTATGTTGGATATAAGAAACAAAGGGAACTCATGTATAAAGGGCTACTAGTACTAGCTTTTATATTAGGTGTAACTTTTGTAGTTATGCAATATCAAGGGTGGATGCAGTTATTCGATATGGGAGTAGATTTTAAGGCAAATGTTGCTGGATCATTTACTTATTTGATAACGGCTGCACATGCAGTACATGTATTAGGAGGAATAGCAGCAATTATTGTTGCTATGATTCACGCATTTACTTTGAAGTTTAGATACACAGAAAAGAGAAAAAATAGATTTGAACTAGTATTACAATATTGGCACTTTGTAGATCTGTTATGGATTTACTTGTTGTTATTTATGTTGAATACTAAATAAGGAAGATGTGTCTTCCAATAATAAAATAACTAATTAAAGTAACGATTTAATGGCTACAGTAGAAACAGCAGCACATAACGATACACACGTGGATAACGGAGGCAGTTGGGAAGGTGGTTCACAACCATTTAAAGCCAGCTATGGTAAATTAATGATGTGGTACTTCTTGGTATCTGATGCATTTACATTCGCTGGATTTTTGATCGCCTATGGTGCGTTAAGGTTTAGTATGCCGACTTGGCCAGTGCCTGATTTTGTATTTAGTACAACTCCATTTGATGGACACGGATTACCACTTGTATTTGTGACAGTGATGACGTTTATACTTTTGGCAAGTTCTTTCACTATGGTAAGGGCTGTACAAGAAGGGCATGAAGAAAATAAGAGAGGAGTTGTAAAGTGGATGGTTCTCACGATAATAGGTGGTCTGATGTTTTTAGGCTGTCAAGCTTGGGAATGGAATAAGCTTATAGGTGAGGAGCACATGTCTATAACACAGGATCCATTTGGAACACATACAGAGGCAGGAGTATACTTAGCGGGAGATGGTCACTATGTTAATGAGGGTGATACATTCAAAGCGGGAGAATCATACTTAGTTCATAAACATGATGGAGAGTGGGCACCACTTGATTATAAAGTAACAGAAGGAGCTGATGCGGGTATGATTAAGTCTCAGTCGCTCGGACCTAAAGCTTTTGGAGCACTATTCTTTTTTATAACAGGATTTCATGGATTTCACGTATTTTCTGGGATAGTTATCATGTTGATTGTAACGATCAATGCTGCAACTGGTTTGTACTCTAAACGAAAGAATGGATACGAAATGATAGAGAAAGTTGGACTTTACTGGCACTTCGTAGATTTAGTATGGGTTTTTGTTTTCTTATTATTCTATTTACTCTAGTAGATAGTTAATAGACAGACATCATTATTAAATTACTAACAAAGAAATAAATGGCACATTTAACATACGAAGAGTCGAAGAAGTCGGCAGTAAAAATTATCATTATACTAGGTATCATTACTATAGCGGAGGTATTATTTGCTTTGCTAGGTAAAGGATATTTAAAGGAAGGTATAGAGTTTCCGCCCGCTTTAATGGGAGGAGTTATGATATTAATGAGTATTGTGAAAGCATACCTTATTATTTTCGAATTTATGCATATGAAATATGAGGCTCCAGGTTTAGCAAAAACTGTATTATTACCAATGTTCCTTCTAGTATGGGGAGTAATTGCATTTTCATGGGAAGGTAGTGATTGGTTTAAGAGAAGAGATCTAATAAAGACTAGTAACGAACGTCCAGTTAATGATGTAAAAGTCGGGTCAGTCTACGATCCAACAACAGCAGAGAATATGGGCTAGGAAACTAGTTGTATTATAAAATAAGGAAGGCGAATTGGTGTAACTAATTCGCCTTTTTTCATAAGTTATATTTATGAGCTTGCGTATTGTTTGATCTGGGTTTTGCCTTTTTATCAAGAGTCATGGCATCTTTGTCCAGTCAGTGTAAAATCGATAAATATATGCCATAAAGTATAACTACAATTGGTTTTAGTTTGTTGTATTTATAGATATTTGTACTGTAAAGAAGAAAAAATGAAATATTTAGTTTCTAGTGTTGTATTTATCCTTATCGCTGTAGTGCCTTTTGGTTCATGGTATTATTTGCAAACTGGGCTAAACTACAGGAAGGATGCATTGAAAGAATTAGAACCAAGAGGTTTGTTCTCTTCTGACGGATTTGACAATTCTATATTAAAATCAAAAACAACATTACTACAACTCAAGGAAGTAGACGAAAAAGTTCTTCCAGAGATTTTTGACCAATACAACAAATCTGAAACATATCAGGTTATTGCAATAGAGAGTCCAGTTGAACCATATGATAATTGGAAAACTATATCTCTTGAGGATGCAAATAGAATATCATCAAAATATGATAATGCAGGTTTTATACTAGTAGATACTAGTATGATGGTAAGAAACACTTATGCTGCGGATATGGATGGTGTTAGGAGAATGATAGAACATACTTCAATCATCCTTCCTCGTATAAAAGAGATAGATATAAAATTGAAGAAATAATGGAAGGGAATAAAGTATTAGGAAAGAAATTAGATATAGCAGCGGTAATCATATCTATAGCGGTTTTTGCGCTAGTCTATATTATGAGGCAACCAAGTATGAAAATTGATAGTTCAATCGATTTTTCTTTTCTCCCGCCTTTGCATGCATTGTTTAATTCGATTGTAGCGGTCGCGTTGATACTTGCTCTTTATTTTGTAAAGAATAACAATGTCAAGGCTCACCGAAAAATGATATTTGTAGCGATGTCTTTCTCCTTCTTGTTCTTACTGTCGTACGTAGTGTATCACTTTACTACACTAGAAACTCGGTATGGTGATTTTGATCACAATTTCATTGTTTCAGATGCGGAGAAAGCACAGGCTGGATCTTTAAGAATAGTTTACTTTATATTTTTAGCTACTCACATACTTCTTGCAGCTTCATCGTTGCCTTTTATTCTGTTTACCTTTATCAGAGGATTTACGGGGCAGGTAACGAAACATAGAAGATTGGCTAAGATAGTTTGGCCAATCTGGTTCTACGTAGCTGTAACGGGACCTATATGTTATTTTATGTTAAAACCTTTTTATGCCTAGAGTTATGAAAAAGTATCAAAAGTCTATATTATTAATCGTGTTTTTATTTTTAGCTGTAGGTATTTCAGCGCAGTGCCCTATGTGTAGAGCTGCGGCAGAAACAAATCTTCAGCAAGGAGGGACAGAAGGGAAAGGTTTAAATAAAGGAATATTATACATGTTAACTTTACCTTATTTACTGATAGGAACTATAGCTTTCCTATGGATTAAAAATAAAAAAGAGGAATCAAAGGCTATTGAAGCCTGATTCCTCTGTTATGTTTTGGTTTAATTTGATATTTAGAATATATGCGCATATCCTAAAGCGAATTGTACTCCTGAGTTCTTTACAGAGATATCTACAATTGGATCATTTATAATATTTGAAAAACTGTGGCTGTATCTAACATCAGCAAACAATTTACCAGTTTGTATATTATGTTCTGCTCCTGCTCCTATTATTCCAGAGAACTCAGTTCTATTGTACATGTCACCATCTAAATTAAGGTTTATTTCTGGCAGGTTAAAATCTATTAAAAGAGTAACCTTAGGCTGTATTTTTGCGGATGTTGCATATCCAACTGAAGGGCCTGCTACGCCATAGAATTTCGTTTTTCCGTTACCAATCTTTACTTTTGCTAACATAGGTGCTTCTATGTAATTTATACTGGTTGTAGCTTTTGCTCCAACAGGAATATCAATCCCAATCATATTGAAAGACGTCCCTTCATTAATAGTGAAACCTCTTCTAACATATTGTAATTCTGGTTGGAATGAGAAATGTCTATTAATCTGTATTTCAGCTGTTGCTCCTACTAAAAATGAAGTATATGATTTAGGAGCATTGCTTACAGCATCGATATATAATTCTGCCTGAGCATCTGAGATACTTAAACCAGTTTTGAGTCCTAGACTAAATTGTCCGAAAACAAATGTGCTTGCCATCATGGCCATTGCGACGAGTGTGTACTTTACCTTTTTCATAACTTGTAATTTTGAAGTGTTTGAAATCACTAAAACTTATCATTGTCTTTTATTTTTTTACGATATTTTCGATCTAAAATGAAAGATTTCGATTTGTTAGTATTTGCAGTAAGACTTCAATATGCTGTTAAGAAAGGGTTATAGGAAGGTTATTGGAAGTGTTAAGATTATGAACGCAAAGTGTAGTTTATTGATTGTCAGGTATTTATGGTTTATATGGTTTAGAAAGTATATCTGGCACCAAGGCTGGCTTCCGCATCGAACTTATATTCATTGGTCAAGCTTATGTATGGAATTCCATCAATGAAGAGATTTAATGGAGTTGATTCTAATGTATATTCAAGCCCAATAATTCCAGTAACTGCAAGGTTTGTTTTTATATTTTTATTTCCCAATGCAATAAAAGCTCCGCCTCCATAGTACCACTTTAAAGTAGGTATATCATTAGTGAATTGGTTGTGTATTTCATAAAACCCACCAACGGTAGCAATTGAATTTCCGCCTTCACGAGATATTCCAGCAATGACCTCAACCGCAGCTTTTTCAGAAATAAATGTCTTAACAGAAGCAGCTATATAAGTTCCTAATCGTAAGCCAGCAGATGATTTATAATCTTGGGCTGAAACATTTGATGAAATGGACAATGTGAATATAACTACTATGATCGCTCGAATTATTCTAGACATAAGTTTGAATTTATTAAGAGATTGAATAGCAAAGATAAACATATTAAATAAATCTACAATATGTTATTAATTCATAGCACTATATAAGTAAGTGTTCGACCGACTCAGCTAGATATTCTATCCTTCGAAGTTAAAACCAATTGAGATTACTTGAGAGAATACATTTTCTAACACCTTGGCTTCATTGAGCTGATTATCATATATAAGTGTATTAGTTAATCCTCTAGAGAACTTAATCTCTGGTGAAAATATGAAGTATGGATAGAAGAACTGCATTCCTAATCCTACTTCCCACTGAAAGTCATGAGAAGAGAACTTCAAAATTGATTTCTTAGAATCACTGTTACCAGCTACGTCATATCCATATTTTAGACCCATAGTAGCAAAGACCCTCTTATCTTTATATGGTGCTGACTTATATCTGATTTGAAATGGTAATTCAAAGTAAACAGGTTCTGAATTGTTTCTTTGAGTTACTGTAGAAGATACTTCAGTAAATTCCAATTGTCTTGTTACGAACGAAAATCCTGGTAAAAACCTAAAATCAAAATTGTAGCCAAGCTTTAGGTTTGCTATCATGTGTAGTTCAAGTCCAGCGCCGCTAGCTGGTTCTGCGATACGAATTTCATCATTTCCTATGAAGAACTTAGATTGATTAAGAACATAGCCACTATTATTCAATCCGATGCTTAGACCGAAATAATAAGGCTTCTTTTGAAAACCTTTATAATTATAGTTGCCTTTATTACCTGCTTGCCCCATAACTAGCATGACGCTAAATAGTACAAACGATAAAGAAAGAATTACTTTTTTGCCAAATAGATGGTGCATATACCAAAACTTAAAGGTTTGTAAGAAGTGTCTTTGAAACCTGTTTTTTTCAAAATTGATGTAAAGTTATCATAATCAGGAAAAACCTGAACTGATTCGTATAAGTATTCGTATGCTTTTGGATCTTTTGATGTAAGTTTACCTATAACGGGTAATATATATTTAAAGTATATATTGAATAATTGTTTTAGCGGAAAAACTTTGGGCTTCGAGAATTCCAATATCATACACGTTCCACCTACACTAAGAACTCGATTCATTTCCGCTAGCCCAGCTTCTAGATTCTCAAAGTTTCTTACTCCGAACGCCGCCATAATTGTATCGAATTGGCCATCAGTATATTTGAGGTTTTCAGAATCTCCAATTTCTAATGTGATCAGGTCAGAAAGAGATTTTTTATCAATTTTTGTTTGACCAACTCTCAACATTTCACTAGATATATCCATTCCAATTATTGATTCTGGAGATAGGATCTTCGCTGCCATTATCGACATATCCGCAGTCCCCGTTGCAATATCCAGAATATTCTTAGGATTATTCTTTTTGAGAAGTTTAATTGCCTTCTTTCTCCACAATACGTCTATTCTTAAAGTTAAAAGACGATTTAAGAAATCATAAAACGGAGCAATTTTATTGAACATTGATGTGACTTGATTTTTCTTGGACTCTTGTGTAGAATCGTAAGGTGTCACTTTCTTGTATTCTGCCATATTTCTTTTATTACGAGCGCTTGAAATGGAAATTTAATTACAAACACATATACAAAGATATTAATAACTAATTATGAAATAAGTTTTGATAAGAGACTTTTACATCTAATTATTTTATAAATATTTCTAGTACTTCTAATTTTACTACCACTTATTAGATTCTTAGGTCTTCCTTTTTTGTTTCTTTGCAGTTCAATGAATAAAACACCGTACAGTTCTATTTTAAGTTTCTATTGGAATGCCAAGACTAAATATAGCCTTCATTCACCATTTGTATTTGATTTCTTTAATACAGTGATGAATGTGAAGCTTGATACTCCTGTTATCCAACAGATAGAAAATGAACGAAAGTCATTTGTCAAAGATACGTCTGAGATGCCGTTTGTAGAATATGGCGCTGGATCAAGAGTTAATAATGGAAGCACTAGGGTAGTCGGAGATGTTGCTAAGTCGTCACTATCTGGATCATGGCAATGTGAGTTGATGTATAATTTAATAAAACGATATCAACCACATTCTATATTAGAGATAGGCACTTCATTAGGGATATCTAGCGCTTATTTAGCGGCAGCTTCTAAGCATTCTTCCATCATAACATTAGAAGGCAACCCATCATCAGCGGACAAGGCTAGAGCTTTATTTAATAGACTAGATCTATCTAATATAGAATTGATAGAGGGGGAGTTTGGTGAAACAATAGATAAAGCACTCACTAGATCTAAAAAAATAGATTGTGCATTTATTGATGGCAATCATAGAAAGCAAGCAACGATAGATTATTTTCATATGATCCGGCAAAAAACGGATACTCACAGTTTCGTTATAGTAGATGATATTTATTGGTCTGTAGGCATGCAAGAAGCTTGGCAAGAGATTATAAAACATGATTCTGTCGCTTTTTCTTTAGACTTATTCAGGTTTGGTATTGTTTTTTTTGATCATTCAGTTATGGAGAAACAGCACTTTTCATTAATTGAAGCGAAGTGGAAACTGTGGTCTTTTGGTGTATTTGGCTGAATACTTAAATTCTTCGATGCTTGCGTCGGGGTTATAAAAAAGATGTTTTTGCATAAATACGCCTTACCACAAAAAGATCCGATTTCTGACCTTTAGGTTGGGGAATTTTTGGTAAATGCTCCGTCCGCTTGTGGTGGGGTAGTCAAAAATTAGGATCTTTTTTACTATTATTCTTTAAGATGAAAATGATATTATTTTTATCTTAATATGTTATGTCTTGTAAATCATTTCTTTTTATCTTGCATTTAGATAAATACTCTAAATTATGCGCAAGCTAATCGTTCTCGGATTATTTTTATTAAGTGTGTATCAAATCTCGGCACAGTCTAGTTTTTATAACGGGACTCAACAAATATTGGGACAGCAGAAAATATACAGTACTGTAGCAATTGCGGTTGACGATATTAATGGTGATCAAAAAGATGACCTGATACTTTTTGATGAAGGTAAATTTCTTAAAACATTTACCCAATCACCAGACGGATCACCATTTAATTATAGGAATCATACACAGACTTCGGCTTTTGGAGAATGGGCGGTAATTACTGGAGACCTAAATAATAATGGAATACCAGAAGTTGTCGCTAGTGGTAATGAAAATGGCTCTGAGTTACTGTTTATTAATAGTAACGATTATTACATAACTTCACAGGCTACACCTGCAGTTTATTCTCAAAATACAAACCTTATTGATCTAAATAATGATGGATACTTAGACCTTTTTGTCTGCAATGACGTGGGAGAGAATCAAACCTTTCTAAATGATGGGACAGGCAAGATGATAAAAACAACATTGATAGATTTTAAGACTAGTGCAGAGGATGATATGTCAGGTAATTATTCGTCCATATTCACGGATATTGATAGCGATGGTGATTTGGATTTATACATCGGTAAGTGTAGAGGTGGAGTTACTGATCCGACCGATCGACGAAGAGTCAATACTTTATACATCAACAATAATGATGGAACATATACTGAAAACGCAGAAGCGTTAGGTTTAGCTAATGGATCACAGACATGGTCTGTTGATGCGGGAGATATAGATAATGACGGTGATATAGATATTATCATCGCCAATCATGATAGAGAACATGATCTTATGCTGAATGATGGGACAGGGCATTTTACACGATTTCTCGGATTGCCACCAGAATCAACAAGTTATGCTTATCAGAGTTTTTTTGCAGATTTTGATAACAATGGATGGCTTGATATTTTTATAACAGAGCCAGAGAATAGTTACATTCTATATAATAATGAAATGCAGTTTTCGCAGTACAGTTTACCAAGTGGACTAAAAGCTTTCTCTGGTGCAGTAGGTGATTTTAATTCTGATGGATATATTGATTTGTACCTAGGATTTGCTAGTTCATTCCAGGTTCCAGGAAATCAATCAGATGTTGTACTTTTAAATGAAGGTAGAGAGAATAATTACATCAAGGTAAATCTAGTGGGTACAGAGTCTAATCGTGATGGTGTAGGCTCGACGGTTAGGTTATATAGTGATGGTAATAAACAACTAAGAGAAGTAATCGCTGGTAGAAGCTACGGTATTATGAATAGTACTGTATCACATTTTGGTCTGGGCCTCTCAGAAGTTGTGGATTCTATAATTGTGGAATGGCCATCTGGGAATATTACTAAAATCTTAGCACCCACCGAAGCTAATAGTAGCATCACAATCACTGAAAATGGCTGCATTAATCCTGATCTAAATCTATCGAATTTAGAGCTTTGTGATGGAAATCCTATAATACTTCGCCTTGACGAGATGTATGATAATTATGTTTGGTCGGACGGAACTACTTCAGATAGTCTTATTATTGCCGAGGCAGGTAGCTTTTCGGTTATAGTAAGTAAAGGTGGTTGTGAGACACGTAGTAATACTTTCTTTGTAACAATGGAACAGGAATACCTATCCGATGAGATATTGCAGGCAGATACATATTTAGGATGCACAGGTGAATATATAAAGCTAGGTTCTATTGCAGGAACTAACTATGCGTGGTCTAATGGAGAATCATCAAGATATATCTATGTGAATGAACCTGCACTTTATAAAGTAACTGTATCGACGAACTGTGGCACCTATATTTCTGAGGAAGTCTCAGTTGGTTTTTATGAGAATGATACACCTATCATCATTGAAGACACTGTATTTATTGGTGAGTCAGCTACGCTAATGCTTCAAGGAGATGATGTCAAATGGTATAGAGGCTATTACGATGAGGCTATAGTAGGGGATGGAATTAGCTTTGTTACAGGAGCACTGTTAAACGATACTATTATTTATGCAGGTGAGACTTTTACTGATAATGGATATTCTGAAAATTTATTAAACCCAGTACCACTTAATAGTACTTTTGATAATCAGTTTGTTGGAAATGATACTTTAGGATTTAAAGTATTGTCACCTTTTACGTTATCATCATTATCGGTAAGAACTCAATCTTCTGGGACTAGAAGTATTGAGATATGGAAAAATGGAATTAGAATAAAATCAGTCTCTAGTTTTTATGATATAGGGAAGAGTGAAGTCATATTCAATCAACGTTTAGAGATTGGAGATTATCAGATCACGACCAATGAACAAGTTAATATTGAGGAGCTAGGTGATTCTAGTCCGAAATTCTCCTATTCAGGACAATTCATAGGTAATGACAAACTTTTAGATGGCTATCTGAAAATTGGAGAGAGTTCTATAAATGAAGGGGTAATCCCATACTTTTTTGATTGGAAAATAGTCTATGGAGCATTTGCATGCGAAGATAGATATCCAGTTAAAGCGACAGTGAAAGATGATGTATCTACTAATGAATATGGATTGTCTTTTGACATTTATCCTAATCCCTCAGATGGGGTGATTAATATTAAATTAGAATCACCTGGAGTTGCTGAAATATGGGATATTGGAGGGAAGAGAGTAATTCAGTCTGAGCATCTAAATGTTGGTGTAAATACGCTTAACACTCATTTAAATAATGGAGTTTACGTTTTAAAATTAAGATCAAATAATCAAATTGTTAGTAAGGTTTTGATTGTTGAATAGTTGAGTTAGGACTTCATTCATACCAATTGTGTTTCAATTTGCCGCATAAAGATATTGGTAAATGCCGATACATATTGAATGTTGCAGACGAATGTATGCGGCAAATTCAATAGTAATCGGTATCAGTCCAGCTGTCTTCAAGATCACGAAGCTGAAGCCATCAAAAAGGATCAGTAAAATATCTACTTATAAAGGGCAAACAATAAAGCCAGACACATTGAATGTATCTGGCTTTTATGATAAGTCTTTTTGTAACTGTATGTTTTCTAGTTCACTTCTACTTCTTCTCTACTTACGGCAGCCACATTAAATACACCTAAAACAAGATCTCCATTCTCGTCTCTTATATTTCCTCGACTATTAGCCACTGGAAGAGCAAATATTGAATTATCTCCGTTCGTAGTTTGTTCTTGTACTATTTGTAGGAATCTAAATGCTTCGTTTGATATAGAATAGATTTCACACTTTACTTTGTCACCTTGATCCACATTTCTAGGTAGACCGTCATCATCAACTGCATTTATAGCAAATCTCAATGGACGTATGAACGTTGTTCCGTCTATATCTGTTCCTGCGTCGAAAGTAGCGTCATAGATGATATTTAATTCTTGTGGTCTATTAAGTAATGTATCATTTCTGTAAGATTTTACCCAATATGTATCTCCTTTTCCTGGTAGATCTCTGGCGTAGAGTTCAGCAAAGAATCCTTCATCTGCACCAAATGGCTCATCTTCGAAGAATATACTGATACTATCTATTTCTGGTACTCTATTAAGCTGGGTTGTCGATGTTAGTGTTTTATTATCTACTTCAATTTTTAGTGTGAATTCATCTCCAACATCACCGATGATTTCTGAACCTGTTGGCGGAGTCCAAACATATTGGCCATCTGCCACATGTACAAAGTTGAAAGTTTCTTCGGCATTTGTTACTGTAACTTCTGCATTTGTAATTCCAGTTGGAAGTCTATTGTCGAAATAGTCTTGAGATTCTTTGACATCTATAATTTGTTGTCCTTCTTCGTTTGTAATCCATGCATCTACAACGATTTGCGATGCTTCGAAACCATTGTCTACAGTTATTGGGTCTTCGCATGATGCAAATCCTAATATTCCTGCTAATGCTAATATATATGTATATTTTTTCATTGTCTTGTTATTCTAATTTAGTGGTTTAACTGATCTATTTAAATGTGAAATTGTAAGAAACAGAAGGAATAAAATTACCTATTACAGACAATCGTATTGCTTCAGTATTTACTGGTTGACCGACAGTTACACGTTCTCCATCTTGCTTGAAGTATATTGAGAATGGATTTCTACGAGAGTATATATTGTATATACCAAACACCCATTGTCCTTTCCATTTTCTTTCTCCTGGTTTCGGATCTATTGTTAACGCAAAGTCCAATCTGTGATAGTCAGGAATTCTGACATTATTTCTGACATTATTGTCATTGTTAGGAATAAAGTAGCCTTGTTGATAGTAGCCGCTATTCGCAAATGTCGTTGGAGTGCCCGAATTATATACAAAGTTGGCACTTAATGTCAGTCTATCATTCAATTCATAGAATGTTGTAACACTTAAGTTGTGAGTCTGATCAAATCTTGATGGATACCACTCATTATTATTAATTCCATTTACTTGCCTTTCACTTCTAGCTAGTGTATAGCTAATCCATCCCGAGAACCTGCCTTCCGCCTTTTTAAGCATTAACTCTGTACCGTAAGCTCTTCCATCACCATCAAGTATTTGACTCTCTACGAATTCATTTAGGATAAGGTCTGCACCATCGATATAATCAACTAGATCATTCAATTTTTTGTAGTAAATTTCTCCTGAGAATTCGTACTCATTGTCTTTGAAATTTTGGAAGTAACCTAGTGCTACTTGATCTGCCATTGCGGGATTGATATTATTAGTAGCCGGTGTCCAAATATCTACGGGGGTAGAAGCTGTCGTGTTAGAAAGTAAGTGGATATATTGTGCTGTACGGTTATAACTTGCTTTCAATGAGCTATTATCGCCAAGGTCGGCCTTTAGGGAAAACCTTGGTTCTAGATTGAAAAAGTCTTCAATAACTTCTCCGCTTTCTGCTTGAGTAACATTGATTAGGGGTTTCTGCACACCTCGTTCTACGGTATCATCGAAGGTGTATACGTTTCTTTCTCCTAAGTATGCAAAATGCGACAGTCTTAATCCATAATTAATTTGCAATTTATCAAATAGTGTGATTTCATTTTCTACAAAAACATTACTCTCTATAGAGTATTGCTCAGAAGTACTAATGTCTGTAGTTACATCATTAGATACAGATATTGCATTCGCTGGTTCGAAAATATAGTAGATAGACTGTCCTCCAAAACGTAATATGTTTTGTGGCTTTATATACCATGAAAATTCAGGTTTTACACTATAGTTCTTGATTTTGGCATTCCAGTCAAACGAATCTTCTTCCGTGTCTCCAAAGTTGATCTGATAATCATAGTTACTGTAATATGTAGTTAAATTGGCAAAAAGCTTATCGCTAAATAAGTGGTTCCATCTTACGGTACCAGTCTGATTTCCCCAGTTAAATCCAGCGGATTCTCCAAAGCCAAAGTTATCTCTTCCAAAGTATCCTGATAGGAATAGTTGATCTTTATCACTAAACTTATAATTGGTTTTTAATGTAAGATCATAGAAGTTAAGTACTGGAGAACCTACATCTTCATCTAAGAATGGTTTAGAAAGTACATCTATATATGATCTACGGCCTGCAATAATAAATGATGATTTATCTTTTACGATAGGCGCTTCCACTGCTAGTCGGCTAAATATTGTACCCACACCTCCAGTTATCTCAAGTTCTTTACTGTTTCCTTCTTTCATTCTCACATCCAAGATAGATGATAAACGACCACCGTATCTAGCGGGGATTCCACCTTTGTAAAGCTTTACATCTTTTACCGCATCTGGATTAAATACTGAGAAAAATCCAAATAAGTGCGATGAGTTGTATACTGGTGCTTCGTCTAATAAAACAAGGTTTTGATCTATCGACCCACCACGCACATTGAATCCTGCAGCACCTTCTCCTACAGAAGTTACTCCTGGTAAAAGTTGTATTCCTCTTAAGATTTCAGTTTCTCCAAGTAGAGTAGGGAGCTTAGTCAATGTTTTAATATCCAGTTTGTTGACACTCATTTCGAGGGATTTTACATTTCTATCTACCTCTTCTGCTGTTACAACAATCTCTTCTAATGTATTTTCATCTGGCCCTAGTTCTATTTCAATTTTTGTGCTTTGATCCAGGATAATAGTTTGTACCATATCTTTATACCCTAGATAAGTTCCATTAAGGGTATAAGTGCCTGCCTCTACAGAAATAGAGTAGAACCCATACTCATTGGAAACAGTACTTGCTCCATTTTCAGTAAGGTAGATAAATGCACCTATTAAAGTTTCTCCATTATCAGCGTCTTTGATGTAACCTGATACGGTATATTCTTGGGCGGAGATGGATGACGAAATAAATAGAATAGACAGAAAAACTGTCAATAGTTTAATTAGTTTCAAAGCTTTGTGTTTTGTAATTCAATAATGAAGTAACGCATGAAATCATAAAGAGTAAACAGAAATGTAATATTTTTTTAGAATTATCGATGAGTTGACCGATTTTGATCATAAAGTGCAGCAATAGATAGATGAATCTAGCATGAAAAAGATAGCTGATTCATGCTAGGATCCTAAAATATTGACGTCTATTATTAATATGCCGACCTGTTTCGCAATTTTTCTGACTGCAGACAACAAAGCACACAATTCTCCACTTTTTATCTATTTCTTTATTTTTACAAAGATGAGATACTGGCTATTGGATTTCATTGACTTAAGTTAAGAAGTATTGATGTCGATATAAACGGTAAGTACTTAGGTTATTGTCAATATCTAGTTGATACATGCATAGCCTTTTGTGAATTGACTAAACTTGATATAAAAGACATTGAAAATGAGCAAATAGATATAATACTTAGTTCTAAATGAAATAACATATATTTGTATTTCAACAAATAAAACGATTTGAAATTCTTCTGGATTATTCTAATATCCTTTTTATTCTCTTGCCAATCTAGTGAAGGAACTGGAGCTGTCATAGTGTATGGAGATGTAATAGGCAGTTACCAAGGTCAATGTGCTGATTATAACACATCTACTTCGGAGTTAATGAACAGAGAAGATGCTACATTGTCAGTTTCTGCGATTAATTTAACGAAGGCCAATATCAAAACGTCATGCGCTAGATTTGAAGACCAAGAATTGACTCTTAAGACATCTTCGGCATCCGAAATTACATTCGAAAAAGTTATATCTGCTACTTCTGTTATATCTCTTCGATATATTGCGGCAAGTGATAGTTTAGTGTTTTTACAAACAGGGATTGGCGATAGCAATTTTATGTTTGCAGGAATTAGAAATTAAATAAATTTATTCTTCTCAAATTCTTTTCCGATTAAGATTGATTTCTAGATGATATTAGTCACAGTCGATCATTTCTAGTTCAGTTACACCATTTTCACCAAGTGTGAAATGATAACATTCTCCATTTATGTTTTTGAGAATCAATCCTCCTCTATATTGTGAAAAATATAAATCCTCAGATTGAAGAATTACATTATCGTTAGAAGGATCAAATGTGATTGAGGTAGAAGTAAGTTGACCACTATTGTTAATACCAACTCTGAAGTATTTTCCAATAGAATTTCTAAGAACAACACCGAAATTACTACTCTCAAACTGTAAGTTAGAGTTAATAACTTCTACTCTGTCCATAGGAGCGCTGCCAATATCTTCTGTGTCTATATTCCCGTTGCTATCTATTATTACTCTGATGAATTCATCATCTGGAGTCATGTATACTATACCCTTACTTGCATCGCTGATTACGATATCTGCACCAGACACTCTATTTTTTGCTTCTGGAGCTATCGTCATTTTTAGTGTGTTTAGACCATGTGTAATATCAGACGCTAAAAGACAGCCAGATGGAAGAAACGGGTAGGCTCCCCAAGCTCCGTCGTATCCAGAATAACCATTACCATTATTTCCGTCGAATGTATCATAATATGCTATCTGTTCAGGGAGTTCTGGAACAGAAACATCATATACTTGAAACCCATCATGGTAATAAGATATGTATAATCTGTTGAGTTTCACAAAAGGGTTATGTGGTCTATTCTCTGTAAATGTTGGTGCCTCTAAAGGATCTTTGAAAGTATGTGTTATGAATGGTTCAGTAGGATCTGAAATGTCATAAACATACATAGGTCGACCGATTGGAACTTCCTCAGCTACATATAGGTAAGGCGCACTTGGGTGCTTCCATCCACTGTGATTATATCCACCGTTTGCTTCAGTATCACCTATTCTGTATACGTTATTTAAATCCCTCATATCCCAAATTTTCAGGCCAGGATATCCGTGGTTAAAATATGCAGTGTCGTTTTTCACATATCCGTCGTGGATATAATAGTTTCCATTACTGCTTTCACCAGGAAGGTCTCTAAATTTGACGTTTTTTAACAAGGTTGGATTTTCTGGATCTGTTGCTATATCATACACATAAACTCCGTGAGCAGAAGTGTTACTGCCATACACGTACAATCTACCTGACTCTTTTTCTATGAAAATGTTGTGCGCACTCCTGAACTGTGCTAGGCTTTGTGTATGTGTGTAGTCGTTTTTATTGATAACTTGTAATCCTTCTCCACATGCACTACCATCACAGACTCCATATATGAAATCACCATATTCTTTGAAATCTCTCCATATTACAGAACTTCCATCTACCCATTGGTTAGCTAGAATAGGATTGCCACAATCTGTCACATTAACGATATTGATTGCTGTATTACTGCCTATAACAGCAAACTCTTCGGTACCATGTCTATATCCCCACACATCATTGTAATCATCACCTAGTCCACTCAAAACAGCCATGCGTTTCATGTTGAGAGAATCTTGGGCAAAAGAGATTACAGAGAATCCAATACATACTAAGCAAAGTAGAATGTTTTTCATTTTTAGACTTTTTAAATTCAGATAAAATTGGGATTGGAAATATTATATACCTATGTAAAAGTAATTAATATATAGAGAAATACATAATCTAAAAAGTCGTTATATAACATTTTTGTTATTTAGTTATTTTAATAATAAATAAGAGTGACTAGTTACTATAGAGTATCTATATTTTATAGGAGACTGAAGCAGCTTTAGAACCTCATTTTCAATATGATTTATGTGGTAAATTATAGATTTGGATCAACTACTTATTTGAAAGAATGCTATTTCACCATAATATTCATTTTATTATAATCTAAATTCTATTTTTGTCTTAGTAACTTTTATAAACTATGGCGAATAATACCAATGAAACGATAGAGGAGACTACATCTCTTTTAGATATCCAGTTTAATGCGGCAATTTCTGTCGATTGCGTGATATTTGGCTATGATAAACACAACCTCAAGGTACTTCTTGTGAAATCGGACATGCCAATGTACAAGGATAAGTATTCATTGCTAGGGGATCTGCTCAAACAGGATGAAAATACAGATCAATCTGCTATTCGAGTACTTGCTAAGCATACTGGATTGAGTGGTTTGTACATGGAGCAAGTATGCACTTTTAGCAATGTTAATCGTCATCCTCTTGGGCGCGTTGTTACCGTTGCCTATTATTCATTAGTTCAGTTAAATGAAGGTCTTGAGGAACTAGTGCATCATCACCCAGACCTAAAATGGGAGAAAGTAAGCGATATTGAGGATCTTGCTTTTGATCATTTATTGGTATTTAATAAATGCTTAAAACAATTGAGATATGGATTAAGGGAAAAACCTATTGGCTTCAACTTGCTTCCAGAAAAGTTTACACTTAAGCAATTACAAAATCTATATGAAAGAGTATTGGATATAGAAATAGACAAGCGAAATTTCCGAAGAAAATTAAAATCTATAGATATATTGATGGATGTAAATGAAAACGAAACTGATGTCAGTCATAGACCCGCAAAGTTATATTCATTTGATAAAATCCGATACAGTTCTAAAAAGAAGAAACGGTTTAGCTTTGAAATGTAGAAGAATTCAGTTTTTATAAATATTTGCTATCAAATCCAAACGGCAGTAATTCACTTGATGACTCTAATTTGTAAATCATTTCTCCATCGCCTTTGAGTAATATAGGGTAATCCTTATTATGTCTCATTGCAAATTCTGATATTACTTGTCGGCAGGCACCACATGGTGATACAGGTCGGTCAATGAATTTTTTCGGATTATGACTTACGATTGCTAATAGTTGGATTGGAGTTTTAGGTTCATTGGCTCCTGCATTATATAGCGCTACACGCTCTCCACAGATACATAGGGGGTAAGAAGCATTTTCTTGATTGCATCCGCCATAAATATTTCCTTGGTCAGTCAACGCCGCTGCACCTACATAGAATTCTGAATATGGTGCATACACATTTTCTAACATGTCGATAGCTTTTTGCATTACGGATTGTTCTAAAACAGTCAAATCAGAAATGCTATCATAAACTTTAAATGTGGATGTTACTTTTACTTCTTTCATAAATAGGACGTGTTAATTTCAATTAGGGTAAAACAAGGTAATCAATTATGTGTATTTGGTATTAATGTTTGGAAACTATTGTTTTGTTAGTGATCAGCAAATTGACTAATCAACAATTCACTTATCATAAATGCAAAATATTTTAAGGGAACTTTACTTCTATAATAAAATAGAAAAATATGGTTAGTAACTAGGTCTGTATGTAACACCTAGCTGCAGAAGATGAGTATTCCCATATCCAAATTCACCAAAGACAGCAATCTTTGGTGTTATAAAATATCTAGCTCCTGCAGATACAAAGTATACGACAGTCGGAATACTTACTTCTGAATCAAATCCAATTAATAAACTACTTACGGCGGACTCCGTGATCGTTTTTCTTCTATTGATACTATAGCCTAGGTATGTAGATGCATAAGTGTCTAGTTTTTCCAGTTTATAGATGTGATAAGATAGTTTTCCTCCAAAAGTGAATACATTATTTCTTTCTGTGATAGACCCTCCTTCGCAAATACAGTCTTCGACTCCAGGAATAGGGAATGGAGAATTACATTGCAATGCACATATCGGATCATTGACGATGTCAGTTAAGTCGTCAATTGTGAAATCATTTTGTGCATCTACTCTGTAGTAATTAAAGAATGCTCCAATTGATATAGCTTGTGTAATCCCATATTCATAAGCAAGATTTATTGATTGGCTAGGACTTCCTGCACCAGATCCACCTCCAACTAGATTGAATGCAAAATCACTTGGGTTTATTAAACCTATTCCAATATTTATATTTTGATCTCCTTTAGTATGGTATGCAATGGTGTCTAAAGCTAAATATTGAGTTTGATTTCGTTGCGCAATGCAATCTGAAATAAAAAACGATAGAAGAAAAATGAAGAAAGTGTTTTTAAATAAATGTTTGGTGATCATATATGAGTGTCTTTTAGCTTAAGACGAAAAAATATGAAATGGACACATTATCCAGAAGATTTTGCAATAATAATAATAATAATAATAACTGTAACTACCTTGATCTTAAATGAAAAACACCCCACGAAAGTGAGGTGTTTGAGTGTTTAGAATATTTATTATTTAGTAAGATTGAGCGAAGTTGAACCAGATTTGTTCTTCCAGAACAGGCTTCTATCGGATCGAACTTGGTATCGATTCCCTTTTTCATCTATATATTCATTCTTACGATATGGGTTCTGTTTATAGTTTACCCAGTCACGATTGCCTCTTTTGGCTCTTAGTCCATTTCGTGTGTCTTCGATGACGATATATTCATTAATCTCTCTTACGAAATATCGACCTTTGATACGACTATTGGATCGGTTCTCATTCCTGGTTGACCATCTATCATCTCTATTGTTGTTTGACGAATATCCATTATAGTTATCATAACCTCCGTAGTCTGAGTAGTTGTCATTATTGTTGTCATGTCCACCATGTCCACCATGTCCACCATGACGGTCGGTATATGAGAAATAATCATTTCCAATAGAACATCCTCCGTTACAAACATGATTATGATGTTGATGACCTTTTTTTACGAATCGTATTCTTTCATCTCCACAATTACTTCTATACGTCAATTCATGGACATTGCTAATGCGGATTGCATTACCTGTTCTATCGACAAATGTCCCTCGTCGTCCAGGTCTGAAAGTAGTCCATCCGCGTCTTGTCAAATTCTTAATACGCACTTCATGACGTTTTACTGTGACTTTGATCTCCTTTCCGTGGAATGGACTGATCCACTTTCCGTTGAGTTTATCTCTTCCATGTTCGGCACTGACCAAAAATGGAATTACTAGCAGCAAGCTTAGGTAAATTATACGTTTCATATATATTGATTTTAGATGCTCTGTTATATGAGCGATGATCAATTCTTCTCTCTTGGTATGAATACGCAGATGGGAGCTTCAGTAGTGTTAATATTTTGTTTTAAGAATTTGAGGGAAGTGTTAATTGACGAAACCTCAACGCTATTTATCTGGGGTTTAATTACTTGTCGAGGTCTAAAATTTCACAGAGTGTAAAACAAATTGCACAAAAAAGAAAATCGGCATCTAAAAGAAATAATGATTGAAGTGAATAAGAACGATCGATCCATAGGAATCCCGATAGCATCGGGATAGAGAGAGAACCGAGTGAAAACCACGATGCGTGCAGTCAAAGTAAACAAAAGGCAGAATAAGCGTGGAATTCAACGGAGATCATGTTTTGCGAAGCCTAAGCGGAACAAATTTTCCTTTAGGTATCGGTTCAGCAATGGTAAAGGGATGGCTTTTGCAACAAACACCCGATTCGTAGAAAACATGCGTCACCTTTTCAGGCATTTTTGTTACTTTTTCTGCTTAGTCCCAATGGAGATATTTACTACTGGGCACTTCTTCAAAGATGCCTTTACTGGGAAAAAGTAAACCTCTCTGGTAAGAGAATACATTATTGATGGGTAATAAAACTATTTTAATATTTTGAAACAATAGAAAAAGTGATCAATTTATAATCTAAAAGTGCAATATGTTTTACACATATTGGACTTGCTCATTAGAAGAGACACAAATATAAGTTAGGCTGCACAAAAATTTAGATTTATTAATAAATGCATACGTTGGTGATATTTTGCCTAAGGCTGAATGAATTCTAACGGTATTATACCAGCCTCCAATGTATTCAAAAAGAGTCCTATAAACCTCATTTATATTTTGAAACTTGTATTTGTAAATGCATTCAACTTGAATGGTTTTGGAGAAAGATTCATCTACAGCATTGTCCCAGCAATCGCCTTTTCTGGAATACTTCGTTTAGCTACTTTACAGTAACGCACTCAAACATCTCAAGAAACTTAGGGTCATAATCCGCTCCATGGCCAGGTGTGTCATCCACGGTTACTTGCCAATCATCAGAATATTTCATACCTCCGATTATCGGATCATCTGACATCATAAGTGGACTGTCA
>CALKXE010000221.1 GCA_938003955.1 uncultured Saprospiraceae bacterium
TCAAAAAGAAATGCGGGAAAACAATCAAAAAGAAATGCGGGAAAACAGTCAAAAAGAAATGCGGGAAAACAGTCAAAAAGAAATGCGGGAAAACAGTCAAAAAGAAATGCGGGAAAACAGTCAAATGCGTAAAAACGATCAAATATGGAAAATACGTTTAAACTTAAATCGTTGGTTTTCTAGCAATAAAATAAATTTTAAATAAATGAAAGTAGATATTTTAGCGATAGGAGTTCATCCAGATGATATTGAATTAGGATGTGCAGGTACAATTTTGAAGCATATCGATTTGGGATATTCAGTAGCGGCAGTAGATTTGACTCAAGGAGAGTTGGGGACCAGGGGGAGTGGGCCGATTAGATTGGTAGAGTCTCAAAATGCAGCCAAAGTCCTTGGTCTATCTGCGAGAGAAAATCTAGGAATGGCGGACGGATTTTTTCAACATACAAAAGAAAACATATTGAAGATATCAGCGGCGATTCGAAAATACCAACCTGATATTGTACTTGCCAATGCTATAACGGATAGACATCCTGATCATGGTAGAGCTTCGAAGTTAATATCTGATGCTTGTTTTTATTCTGGTTTGCAGAGAATAGAGCAAGTAGATGAAAATGGTGATAGCTTAGACAAATGGAGACCAAAAGTTGTTTACCACTATATTCAGGATAGGAATTTGAAAGCGGATTTCGTTGTAGACATCACGCCATTCATGGATACGAAAATAGAAAGCATACTTGCTTATAAAACGCAATTCTACGATGAGAATGCAACGGGCCCTAAAACGCCTATTTCTGGAAAGGATTTCTTAGAATATAATCGTGCAAAGAATAGAGCATATGGTAGAGATATTAATGCTGACTACGCTGAGGGATTTACTGTCGAACGCAATATTGGGGTGAAGAATTTATTTGATTTGGTTTGATGGCTTTTGTGTTTGCTAACACAAAATTGAATTCTGTGTTACATTAACTAAAAAGTGTCAGACACCTGAAGAAGGTGCGCAGACACTACGGTAGTTTAAGTTTTACATTGTAGTTTCTTAGGACAACTCCACGACAAAGAACAAGTTGAGGATTTACAATTTTGAATCCTTTATAGAGAAAGAATGGCTTTGCTGTGATGCTAACATCACTAGTAATTTCTGTGTGGCCTAGCGACTTCGCTCTTTCTATCATTTTTGCCAATAATGATTTTGCGACTCCTAGCCCTTGATGTTGATGATGTATATAGATTACATCTAGGTATCCATGATCATCTATTGATGCCATTCCAACTAGTTTATTTTGAATCTTAGCAAGTAAGAAATAGTGTTCGTCTATTCTTCTTACCCAATTGTCGATATTGTCAGCTCCTTTTGACCAAGCTTCTATTTCTTGTGGAGAATAGTCTTTTGTATTCACCGATTGTATCGTACCTCTAAACAAGGAAGTTATTTCTTCAATATTTGAAAGTTTAGCCAATGAGTAAGTTACATTTGTCATCTGATGTTCGTTGTTTCTGAGATTAAACTTCCAATAATATCCAATATGCAAGATAGAATTACATATTTAATTTTCATTCTTTTTCTTTTCTCTATTTCTTATTCACATGCACAATTATCTGGTATTATCTATGATGAATCTGGTGAGCCTTTGTCATTTGTAACTGTATATAAGCAAGGTACATCAAAAGGTACGGTAAGTAATATAGAAGGTGAGTATTCCCTCAAACTTGAATCAGGAGAACATACTATTGTTTATAAATACATCGGGTTCGAAGAACGCAAAGAAGTCATATCGATTACTGATAAGTTATCTAAAGATGTAGTCTTAAATGAATCTAGTGTTGCCATACAAGAAATAATAGTCTCGGCTGACGCAGAAGATCCAGCCTATAGAGTAATACGCGCGGCAATAAAAGCGAGGGAATCTCACAAAGAGTCAATAGAAAAGTATCAAGTTGATTTATATGTAAAAGGAGTGGTCAAGATGCTCGAAGCACCTGATAAAATACTTGGACAAGAGGTTGGAGATATGGAGGGCATGCTTGACACGACGGGGCAGGGTATTGTGTACCTAGCTGAATCACAATCTACTATATCATTTCATCAACCAGATTTGTTGAAAGAAGAAATGTATTCTTCTATTGTTGCGGAAGATGATGGTTCTTATAACTTCAATAGATTCCTGGGTTCTAACTATGATATATATGAAGAGTATTATGAATTCAGTAGATCAATTATTAACCCACTTGCCGATAATGCTATGCTTTTCTATAAGTATAAGATGATAGAAACTAAAATCGATCAGGATGGTAGAATGATTAATCGAATTCAAGTTATACCTAAGTCAAGTGCTAGACCTACCATGTTTGGTGAATTATACATTATTGAAGATAAGTGGAATGTTAAGGAACTAGAGTTATCATTTACGGGTAAGGCAATCAAAGAACCATTTTTTGAAACGATAACAATTAAGCAAGTCCATCTGCCAGTTCTAGAGGATAAATGGCAGGTTTTTTCTCAAACGATGAGTTTTTCTATTGGAGCGTTTGGCTTTAAGATTGGTGGAGGATTCACATATATATTCTCTGATTATAATTTTAATCCTGATTTTGATGAGTCGTTTTTCGGAAACGAAGAATTTAGGATGGATGAGAGTGCTATCAAACAAGATTCTTCATTTTGGTCTAATGTCCGTCCAGTAAGGTTAACCGAAGAAGAACGATATAATTATATTAAGAAGGATTCCCTGAAAAAGGTTTGGGCTAGCAAGGAGTATAAAGATTCTGTAGATAGAGTTAATAATAAGTTTAATTATTCAGATATATTTTTTGGATATAGTAACGATAATTCATACAAGAAAAGATATCTAACGTTTCCTTCTCCATTAGGAACATATAATTTTAACCCAGTTGCTGGTCATTCTCTGAACTTAGGTATGAATTATGTAAAACTGGACAGTACTGAAAACAGAAGATTTAATATAGAATCTAAGTTAGGTTACGGTTTTGGTGATAACCGTATCAAAGCCGAAGCATTCATAAACCTCAGGACGAATGCCATGTATTGGGAGAATTGGTCTCTAAGAGTCGGAGATGCTAATCGTCAATTGAATGAAAATAATCCAGTCCCCTCATTAATTGATACATGGACATCTCTATTCTACAAAGACAATCAAGCGCGGTATTTTAGAAAGAAGTACATAGGCATACAATATCAACGAGAAGTAGGCAATGGTATCTTTTTAAGATCTGGTTTAGTGTACTCCAATAGAGCAAGTTTGGAAAATACTTCGAATTACAGTTTTAGAAAAAAAGATGAATTCTATGCTAGTAATCATCCATTGGAGCCAAATTCATCTGGTTTATTCTTTGAGCAACATAATGATTTAAAATTTACATTGAATGTCAGATTTAGGATAGGACAGAAGTATAGTTCCTACCCAAAGTTTCGGATTAGAAATTCAGGATCATGGCCTGATATCTGGCTCAGGTATGATAAAGGAATAGCACTAGGAGATACCGATTATGATAAGTTGACACTAAGAATCAAAAAAGATAGAATTAATTATAAATTATTCGGTTATAGTAGCTTCAACGTAGTTGCAAGTACTTTTCTCTCTAGTAAGAATGTGGAATTTATAGACCAACATCACTTTATGACGAATGTCAATCTTGTTACCATGAGAGGAAGATATATGACTGGTTTTAAGATGATGCCACATTATACTTATTCTACCACCAATGATTATGTAACTGGGTTTTATGAGCATAACTTAGATGGATATTTACTAGATCTTATTCCGTTAGTTAATAAACTCGGATGGAAAACTGTAATTAGTGGTAATGCCCTCATAAGAAAAGATGAATCAAACTATTACGAGGTTGCAGCTGGTATTTCTGATGTAAAACTTGGAAAGTTTAGTCTTTTTAGGCTAGATTACGTATGGTCTTATGGAGATAGTGGTCTGTTAGATCGAGGTTTTGTTATCGGTTTAAGTTCTATGTTCGAATAGGAAAAAGTAATTTCCACTGTAATATATTAGGTTTCTTTACTGTGCGTCAAGTTGTTTTTTTTATTTGGCTTTAGCGTTATTTTGTAAATTATTAGTTTGTCAGGCAACGAATGTGAGATTAAAAGCATCTTATAGGTATACTGTTAGAAGAATTTTATTTTATAACTAAAAACCTGAGATTATGATGAATGATGAAGTAAGGACGATTATGGAGAAAAATCCACGGACTACGTCCTCAAACAAAAATGTAGGAGAACTTTCTGTCGAGATGCTCAATGAAGGAATTCAACAATTACCAGTTGTAGATGACGGCATGCTTGTCGGTCTCATTACTGTGCATGATTTATGGAAAAATTATGAAACTAAGTCATCAATAGCAGATATGAACGTCAGTGATGTCATGAATACTAATATTCTAAGGATTTCACCTAAAGACAAAATTGGTACTGCCGCAGAATTATTTGCGGACAAGAGATTTAAAAGTATACCAGTCGTAAATAAAGAAAATCAACTTAAAGGCGTGATAACAGCTTTTGACATTATAAAAGTTGCTTTCAAAAATGAATATTCATCTCCAATACTATATCAGGAAGCGTTTAGTTAATTATTAAGTAATATATCCTATAATTATGTGTCCTGCTTTAATAGTAAGGCCTAATTATAGGGTTTTAAATATTAGAATCTGATGTATTTGAATGCATTATTCTTTTTTATTCTCGATTATTGTAACATTCAAAGACCATTTTTTCTTTACAGAAACATAGCGTATGATCATTACTGTGAGCATTGACATAATCATATTAATAATTTCATATTGATTTATTTGTTCTAGTCCTATAAAAACGATTCCTCCAGCTAAACAAGCCGTTGCATAGATCTCTCTTCGAAATATAAGAGGGATCACATTGGTTAAAACATCTCTAATTACACCTCCAAATGCAGCTGTTACTACTCCCATCATCAATGCGATTGGGATTGATAACCCTACACCAAGAGTTTTTTGTAATCCTAGTATTGTAAAAAGTCCGATACCAAGAGTATCAAAGAAGAACATACCTTTTCTAAGTTTTAAAATATGATTTTTATATGTGTATGATACGATTACAGCAAACAGTATGACATACAAGTAGTTGAAATCCTTCATCCAGCCAACAGGAGTTTCTCCGATTAGTAAATCTCTTAAAGAGCCTCCACCAACTGCAGTTACAATACCTATGATTATAGAGCCTACAACATCGAACTTTTTATCGATTGCTGTTAAAACACCACTTATTGCAAATACAAAAGTACCTACTAGATCAATAATATAAATCCAATCTTGCATAGTTCTGATTATCTAGATTGCAAATGAACGATTTACTATTGGATAAACACATATATAAGTTTATTATAGTATACGATTGTATACAAATAAGGATAAACGCTAATGTGTTTTGGTTTTGCATGGTGTTTTTGTCAGAATTTAGTTGTGCTTTATGTCGTGCGTGAGCACATTTTGCTTTGGTGTTATTTGATTATGCAGTGCATAATTTGTATGACTTAACTTTTTCGCCCTTTTAATTTGATTATATTTTGTAATAGTTAATATTTCGAAATAATAAACTGATTTTTATAAACATTTTGTGTTTTGTTGATCATATGGGATCATGTTTGTAGATTTATGTTTGCTACAACTACTCATCAAATCAAAACTTTCACTTATGAAAAAAATTCAACTACAATTAATTTTTCTATTTTCATTATGCTTTGCGTTTAGTGCAAATGCACAGCTGCCAGCAGGCACTTCGGCTCCAGATTGGACTGCTACAGATTTAGATGGTGTCCAACATGATATGTCTGACATTTTAGCTTCAGGTAAACATGTCGTTTTAGAATTTTCAGCTGTATGGTGTGGACCATGTTGGAATTTTCATAATACGGGTACCATGGAATCGTTGTATGATATATATGGACCAAACGGTACAGATCAAATTAGAGTCTTTTATATAGAGGCTGATCAATCTACAAATACCGCTTGTTTATATGGGCCGACAGGATGTAATGGAAGTACTCAAGGAGACTGGGTTACTGGACATGACTTCCCATTTATTGACCTTATGGCAGGTAATGCTAATAATATGGACAGTGATTATCAAGTAGGCTATTTTCCGACGGTATATGCAATATCTGCAAATGGAAACAATGGTGTGTTTGAAGTAGGACAAGAAACAAATATTAATACTTGGGATAGTTGGTTCTTCGAATCTTTCGAAATGGAGATATCATCAACATTCAATGATGCACTATGCCCAGGCGAGGGATCAATCCAAATGTCAGCAATTAACGGTGCGGGCGATATCACATATTCATGGAGTAATGGTGATTTTGGTCAAACAATTGATGGCTTGTCAGCGGGGTCATATACAGTAACTGCTACTGATGATAACGGTTATTCTTTAGAAGAAACAATCGTACTTAGTGGGCCATCTGATCCTTTGACTTGTGAATTTATAGGAAGCGAAGATGTAAGTTGCTTTAATGAAAGTAATGGTGCAATCTTTATAGACGCATCTGGAGGAAATGGCGGATATCAATACTTATGGAGTAATGGTGCAACAGGATCTACTATTGGTAATCTTCCGATGGGAACATACTCAGTACTTTTAACTGATTCTCAAGGATGTACGACATCAGAAAGTTATGTTGTCTCTCAACCTGATCCACTGTCTGTTACTAACCTTCCACAAGATGCTAGCTGTGGAGCCCAAGACGGTTCTATTGTTTCATTCGCGTCAGGAGGAACGGCTCCTTGGCAGTTCGATTTTGGAGATGGACCTAATTATACTGGAACATTTAGTGATGTAGCTCCAGGAGACTATATGATGACAGTCACAGATGATAATGGATGTGTGGATCAAAAAGCATTTACTATTAATGCTACTGAAGGGCCTGAGGCAGCAGCTGATGCTCCAGAAATGATTGATTGTAATACGACAGAAGTTACAGTAATAGGTACTGGATCTTCAGAGGGCGATGATTTTGAATACGAATGGACTTCTGCAGATGGAACTATTGCATCTGGAGGAGACGAATTAAACGCAGTTGTGGGATCTGCCGGAACATACACATTAGCTGTAACGAATACGAGTACAGGTTGTGTAACAGAAGTATCTGTTGATGTTGAAGCTGATTTGGATGCACCAAGTAGTGAAATAGCTACTGCCGAAATTTTAAATTGTGCTACGTCAACAACAACTCTGGACGGTTCAGGATCTACGGATGGTGATAATATCACTTATGCTTGGAGTACTGATGATGGTAATATAACAAGTGGAGCGACGACAACTATGGCAAATATTGATGCTGCAGGTACATATACTTTACTTACTACTAATACTACGAATGGTTGTACGTCCACAGAGACTGTAGAGGTGTCTGTTGATAATGCATTACCAGTAATTACTGTTTCTGATATTGAGCTTGATTGTTCTGTGACTGAAGCTGAATTGTGTGCAGATGTAGACGCAAACTCAACTGTAACCTGGACAACACCTGAAGGTGATGTTGAGGCAACATGTATCACCGTTTCAATGGCAGGGGATTATGTTGCTAAGGCAATCGGATCAAACGGCTGTGAAGCATCAGCTATGTCAATAGTTTCATTATCAGCTGATCTACCTCAGGTATCAATTGGTCAGCCTAATGCTATTACTTGTACTATACCCTTAGTAACTATAGATGCTGACCTAGATGGTGATGCTAATGATTTTAGTATCTCATGGACGTCACCTGCAGGCGATGTGATCAATAATACTGACCTATCAGTAGACGTAACTATTCCTGGTATGTATACTTTAACAGTGCAAAATATATCAAACGGATGTACTACAGTATCCTCTGTAACTGTAGATGAAATTATTATCAATCCAGAATCTGTATTTACATCTACATTAACGGATGGTGTATTGACTGTGGAGAGTAATTCTACTGGTGATCCATCTTCTTATTCATGGAGTTTCGGAGCTACTGGAACTAATGAGGACATAGTGTTCGATGAGACAGGTACATACGAAGTATGTCTTACTGTTGTAAATGACTGTGGAGAAGATACACATTGTGAAGATGTATATTTCGTGTCAGAGTTGAAGTTTGATGCATCTAAAGCGGATGAGTTATGTAACAGCGCAGGAGAAGGATCTATCACGGTAACACCGTCTGGTGGAGAACCTGATTATACTATCTCATGGGTTGGACCAAATGGATATACTGCTACAGATTTAGATATTTCTGGATTAGAAGCTGGAGAGTATAGTATGGTATTGAATGATAACTACGGCTATGAAAAGTCTGCTTCTTACACAATTGCAGAACCAACAGCTATAGAGCAGACGCTAATAGAAATTACTGACGAAACAAACAGTGATGCTAATGGTAGTATAATGATTGAAGTTGATGGTGGAACTGGAGTATTAACATACGAATGGAATACTGGTGAAACTACACAAACAATATCTGGACTAACAGCTGGTGAATACTATGTAAACGTGACTGATGAGAATGGATGTAAGATTGAATTTGGACCATTTGTAGTAGAAACAACTACAAATATCGGAGAGCTTGATTTTGTAACTTCATTATCTGTATATCCAATACCAGCTAACAATTACTTAAATGTAAACGTAAGCTTGAATGATGCTCAGTCTACTCAAATAAGAGTAATTGATGCATTCGGTAAAGTGATAACGATACAGAATCATTCTACAAAAGATATCAATACAAGAATCAACGTAAGTGAGTTGCCTTCTGGAGTTTATTACCTAGAGTTCGGTAATGATAGCGGAAGATCACTTGAGAAATTTGTTGTCATAAAATAATGATATTAAGTAATATCGAAATTAATGTTTTTGAAGACCGTCTATTAAGTTAGGCGGTCTTTTTTTATGCGAAATACTAAATGTATGAAATCTATTTACAGCTACATTAAATGCTCAATAATGTACTCTTCTT
>CALKXE010000222.1 GCA_938003955.1 uncultured Saprospiraceae bacterium
TTGGTAAATTATTTAGACTTACATATTGAAACCCGTCTTGCTTGGTTTTTTCCATAATTAATTCGAAGTTTTTTTCAAATATTTTGTGTCTTACTTCTTTATCCGCTTTGAATTTAACCATATCTGATTTATCTGTGTTCACATACGTTTGATCTTTTGAAATCATTTTACAATAATCAATATTTATGGGTTCTTCATTGCATGCAATAAGTCCAAATAGAAAAAATCCTATAGATAATATTTTAACTCCGTTTAACTTCATTCCTAAATATTGAATAACTTCATTTATAGTTTTCTTTTTACTGCTTATGCCTAACTATGTTATATCCACATACATTAATATCAATATACGTAGTTTTTAACATACCTTAAAAACATTTGTTGATCAAGACTAACTCCATCACTCCCAGGGACCATTCTTTTGGACATTTACCAAAGACTCGCCTTCTAAACGAAAAAGGCCACCTGAGAACCCAAACCAATGTCTTCCCTTGCTGTCTTCTAACACACTTTGCAGCCCACCTATCTGAAACGGATCAGTGTAGTCTACTCCTTTAGGTTCTTTATATAACTTGAATGATTCACCATCAAACTTATAGACGCCTGTCCCATTAGCGCCAATCCACAAATCGTTGTTTCGGTCACTGTATAAAGTATGTATCGTGTTATGATGTAGTCCATCAACATCTAGATATTCTGTAAAGGCAGTCCCATTATAAGAACAAACTCCAGCTTCTCTTTCGTTGGTAGAATCCATTAGCTTACTACATCCAAACCAGATATTACCGTTTCGATCTTCTTCAATACTCGTTATACTATTGCTTGTCAGTCCATCTTTCTTTGTAAAATGAGAAAATGTATTTCCATCATACATGTAAACCCCATCATCATCGGTGCCAAACCAGAGATTCCCTTTGCTGTCCACAAAGTCCATTGAAACAACACCTGGTGTATTGCAGAAAGAAATCTTTGTATTATCAACACCAGGCACCACAAACTCTATGAATTCTGAGTTGGTATATTGGAAGATTCCTTGGTGGGTATTGACCCATAGATTTCCATCCGTGTCCGTTTGTACTCTTTTCCAACCATATCCCAAATATGGTACACCAGCCGCATCCTTCTCGAATCCAGCAAACGAGCCAGAACGAGAATCCTTACTGCCCTTGAGATCATATCTACACATATCAGAATAGGTTCCAAACCAGAGTACACCATCTTTATCTTCTATTATATTGGCTACGGTCATCCCACAAAGACCGTCTTCAGATGTAATGTAGTTTAGGTCTTTGCCATCATATGATGCGACACCATTATAACCCGTTCCAAACCAAAGAATGCCTTGGCTATCTTCAAAAATATCAACAATGTGTCTTCCCAGCTGATTCGAGGACTCGTTAGATTTATCATCCGAACTTGGCTGTTGTGAAACGTTTAGAGCTATCTTATTACGCTCAATAGAATTGTCTTGTACTGAGCAGGCTACAAGTAATAACTGAGCTAGAAAGAATACGGGGATAAGGTTATTCATAAATTCTTTTTTCATCTTATTGTGATTTTTGTCGAAGATAGCGACTTCCGTCTATCACATATTAAGGATTAATGTAAAACAATGTAATTCAATTGTAAATACATGTAAAGCTTAGTACCATCAACTAATATATAGGAGTAATCGCTATCAGAATACCTAAACCCAAGCAGATTCATCTCATTATTCCTTGGCCATATAAAGTTCAATTGCTTTTAAAAATTTCGTCCCTCCCGCTTCTGTTTGATCGTTTATGAATCCATCCAATTCTGGATGATTCGTTTTAGTCCAATTTAAGAGTTCATTTTTATTTTTCTCCCAAATAGCATTATTAAAACTTACGTAATCTATTTCAACACTGACTATCTTATCATTCTGAAAACGTATAATCTGATTTGTGATAAACGGTTCCTCATTCAGGAATAATATCCTCATGTCGTTTTTCGAAACTTTAGCTTTTACCGTCTCCCCTACCTGTTCAATTGTAAGGACTTCATAGCTCGGATCAAATACAGAATCCCACTTCAAAAATTTCACATACTCACTTTGAGAATACGCTAATTCATATAACCCTTCTTTCATGACAAGACTATCTGCAAACCAGTCGGACATCCCTGAATAATTTGAATCATTATGAACACTGAAGAACTGTTTTGCTATTTCAAGCTTGTCTATTTTCTTTTCCGAGCTTTTGCAGGATACAAATCCTGTCGCCAGCAAGAGTAATAAACCTATAATCTTATTCATACGTATGTCATTTAGATCTGATGCAAAACAAGCTTTGCATTCCGTCAGGTTTAATTCATGTCCGTAATAAAGTTATGAAAAAAAAGTAATCAACGAGGAATGATGCAAAAAGAATGTGGTTGTTTTTTTTATGTGAGAAAGGCGTCTAGCTAAAAGTGTTACTAATTGGATTGCACAACATGCCAACTAACAGAACTGTAGTTCACGATGTTCGGAATCAGCCCTTCAGGCTTCAGGAATTTCTCAACATATATAAATCGATGCCCTGTCGGACATCGCTGATAGGGATCAGCCCTTTGGGCTTCTAAGAATGCTGTTTGATTGTTCTTTTTGGAAAAAATATTATTGAAAACATAAAAGGTCTGAAGGACCGAAATCACAAAGCGATGGCTGGAAAGCCATCGTTGAAATAGATAAATGAATTTAAGGCCTGTAGGGCCGATGCCGATCTTATGAGCCTACATCAATGCAAAAGATCGAACGTCAAGGAGACATTCATTATGAAGAAATGAAATTATAGATACCCATGCGCAGTAAAAAAGAGCCTAAATTTTGATTCCCCCACAGCAAGCGGATATAGCATTTGTCAAAATGCTCCTAAACGAAAGGTCGGAAATTAGTTTTTTTTGTGATTAGGCCTTTTTATGCACAACATTTTTTTTGAGCCCGACGCAAGCATCGGAAAATTTAAATATTAAAATTAACTAAATTTGGAACAAAGAAAAAAAACTAATTATGCGCAATTCTCTATTTATTATTATCCCCCTTATGGTAATCATCAGTTGTTCAGATGAAAAGATCGATTGCAGTAAAGAAGGCTGGATAGGAACCTACATAGGTACCAAGGCCTGCCAAGGAGAAATTCAAGAAGATTACAAATTCAAAGTAATTAGTGTAACATTATCTGCTGACCCAGCACCTGACAACTTTCTTATGATAGACGATCAATTGTATAAGTTTCAGGATTGCACGCTTGCTACAGGCACTATAGGAGACACAGATTTTAAGAGTTTGGGTTCATTAGATGGTAGACTTCTGACGATCGAAACGGACTCCTGTAACTGGGAAGCCATTAGACAGTAGGTATTAAAACGTTAGATGATTATGCCTTCTTACATGACAAGACTATCTGCAAACCAGTCAGGCGTCTATTAGTTATTTGAATCGTTCTTTCTGTATCTTGCCAATATTTCTAACCTCTTAGTTCTTATATGAAGTTATCATATTCTAGTTTTAAAGACGAAGATATTTTTGTCCTTACAGATTTTAATTGTGAGCCTGCCCAAGAATTAATCAATCAAAAAGGATTATTTAAAATACTGTGGAGCAGAGATAAGACGGTGGATATTAAGATAGATGATTACCAGGTGAATCTGGAAAAAGATGAAATCATATTTTGTACTCCTCTTAATGTGATGTCAGTAGATAAAAACAACGAGGGACTTTTGGCCTTTGTTTTCAACAAGCAATTTTTCTGCATCCAAACCCATGATGAAGAGGTGTCCTGTAATGGGTTTCTATTTTTTGGATCTGCAATGCCTCAAACGATAAAAATATCTGAAACCAACATAGAGCAATTTGAAATCATCAGAAAACTTCTTTTACATGACTTTTCTATTGCAGATCATTTACAAGGAGAGATGTTAAGATCTTTATTAAAAAGGCTACTCATTATATCTACTAGAATACTTAAAGAAAATTTGCCTAATCCGGATGTAGCTCGAACAAAGTTAGATCTGATAAGAGAATATAACATCCTAGTAGAAAAGCACTTCAAAGAGCTTCACAAAGTTTCAGAATATGCTAATTTACTTTTCAAATCACCGAAGACGCTTTCAAATATCTTCTCGAAGCAATTAGGAAAAAGTCCATTAATTATTATCAATGAAAGGATAATTTTGGAAGCGAAGAGATTACTTCTCTATTCCAACTTAACGATCGAAGAAATAGCCACAGAGTTAGGATATAAGGATTCTGGTCACTTCTCAAAGTTCTTTAAAAAGCATACAAACAACAGTCCTAGAGCATTTAAAAAAATGAAACTATAAACCAATCCACAATATTACTAAGGGAATAATTTATAATTTTATAAAATATAATAACCGATACTGTCTCATAGTAGAATAATAGTTTCACAACTATTCACTATCCCTCCATTCCATATTCCTAGCGTATAAATACCGACAATTCTTCTACATCACACTTATTACAAGGATACCCCATTTTCACAAAAGAGAAGCCCGAGCTTTCTCACCAAAACTTATCAAGTTAACCAAGTAGGGAATAATATACAAATATACAGGAAGTCTAGTCCTTAAATAAGCACTACTTAGCCTGCATCTTTGCATTGTCAATTAGAGGAAATAATGCCTCAATTATTAAATAATAAAAATTAGAAAAATGAATACAACATTTAATGTTCCTACAAGAAACGAAG
>CALKXE010000223.1 GCA_938003955.1 uncultured Saprospiraceae bacterium
GCTCAGATCATATACATTGATCCAAGACCTACAATATCTCATGAACTGAAGGTGGCAGAAAACCTTGTAGTAATAGAAGCAACCGCGACCCAGGGCGTGCCTCGTGTCGTAAAAGAACTATGTGAAATGTAACTTTGAAGACTTTTAGATTTCTAAACATTCGACCGCTTCGCTTTTAGAATTGTTCAATTTGGCACGTACATTTATTGCTAAATTATTAAATGTCATTTCTTGTGATGACCAAACTGCAGATTTTTTTTTCGACAAGCCTTAATTAGAAATAGTTTCAATGCTTAAACTCTATTAATAAAATTTCTAGTTTTGCAGTCTAAATATTAAGAGATGAATTTTTTCGAGGAATTAGAATGGAGAGGAATGTTGCACGATGCAACACCAGGTACTAAAGAAGCACTAGAGAGCGGAGCTGTAACAGCATATATAGGTTTTGATCCTACAGCAAAGAGTTTGACAATAGGAAACTATGTACAGATCATGCTTTTGACATTGTTCCAACGATCAGGCCACAACCCAATAGTTCTTATGGGTGGAGCAACTGGTAGAATCGGGGATCCATCTGGTAAAGATAAAGAGCGTCAGTTAAAATCATTTGATGAACTGGATAACAATCTAGCTAAGCAAGTGGAACAAATGAAGAAATTTCTTGATTTCGGAGGAGATAATCCTGCGAAGATTGTCAACAACCATGATTTCTATAAAGAAATGAACGTACTTCATTTCTTACGTGATGTGGGAAAAACGTTGACCGTAAATTACATGATGTCTAAGGATAGTGTAAAAAACAGATTAGAGACTGGTCTTTCTTTCACAGAATTTAGTTACCAACTTTTGCAAGCCTATGACTTCCAGTGCCTTTATGAAAAATTCAACTGTACCATGCAGATGGGAGGTTCGGACCAATGGGGAAACATCACATCTGGAACAGAATTCATAAGAAGAAATACAGATGGTAAAGCCTATGCTGCCACTACTCCACTGTTGACTAAGTCGGATGGTAAGAAATTCGGAAAGTCAGAAGAAGGAAACATATGGATGGATCCGGATATGACTTCTCCATACAAGTTCTACCAATTCTGGATCAATGCAGATGATACTGACATTCCTAAATTTACAAGATACTTCACTCTACATACAAAAGAAGAAATAGAGGCTAGAGAAGCTGAGTTTGCTGATGACCCGAGAATGTTGAAGAAATTACTTTCAGAAGAACTGACTAAAAGAGTGCACTCAGTAGAAGCTTACGAATCTGTACTACAAGTATCTGAGATACTATTCAATAAAAAAGCATCTAACGAATACCTTAAAGGACTTTCTATAGAGGCACTGGAAACAATTAGTTCTGAAGTGGCAGGTTTCGAAATAAACAAAGCTGATCTTCAATCAGGAATTAACATTGTAGACTTACTTTGCGAAAAGACTGATATTTTATCTTCAAAAGGCGAAACAAAAAGAGCGATAAAGAATAATGCAATCTCTGTCAATAAGATCAAAGTAACTTCTGATGAAATGATGGTAAATTCTGATAATTTGATCAAGGATGGATATATTATGATAGAAAATGGCAAAAAGAATAAATACATATTGAAACTAAAGTAGATATTGAATTAGAGTAATCGGAGGTTCAAATATCTTACGTTTTGAATTTATTGGTCAATTAATCAATTATTAATCAAGTAATTGTATTTGATTAATTTCCAATTTTTCTCATTTATAGAAACTATATGAGAAGTCATATCGTTATAATATTGATAGTCGGCGTTTTATATTCGGTTTTTTGCATTTTATAGTTTACTACGATAGCTTAATTCCCTATTATCATTCTCGACCCCTCTTTTAATTTCGTATTGATCTATGGGGCATTTGCATTAATGATCAGTACACTATTTAATTTTTATTATGAATATTTTTGTTGCAAAACTAAACTACAGAACATCTGTAGACCAAGTAAATGACCTATTTGCAAATTACGGAAACGTAACTAGTTGTAAAATCATCATGGACCGTGAAACTGGCCGATCTAAAGGATACGGATTTGTTGAAATGGACAACGATGAAGAAGCTAATGTCGCTATCGAAGAACTAAACGATTACGAATTTGATGGTCAAACGATCGTCGTAAAAGAATCTAAGCCAAGAGAAGGTGGCGGAGGAAAGTCAAAAGACAATGGCGGATACAACAACAGATACTAAAATCTGTTGCGTCCAAAAAGAAAAAGCTCGATAACGAAAGTTGTTGGGCTTTTTCTTTTTTATTGAGTTCTAAATATCGCGAGAAACACAGTAAAATAAGGAGAAAGAAAATAAATCGAAAAAAAACAATTCAAAAGTTTCGAGATGTGAAAAGTAAATGTACTTTTGCATCGCTTTACAAACGAGAAGAGCACACACAAAAATAAAACGGAGGAGTGGCAGAGCTGGTTTAATGCACTAGTCTTGAAAACTAGCGTGCCTTTACGGGTACCGGGGGTTCGAATCCCTCCTCCTCCGCATAAAGGTTCAAACTTAATTGTTTGGACCTTTTTTAGTTTTAGGACTTTTGTAATTCATTCAACAATTCTTATGTCTCCCAAACAAATATCAATTATATCGAACCTTCTAGGTATACAAGATTCTTCAATTAGGAATACAATCGCTATGCTTAAGGAAGGAGCAACCGTCCCATTCATCTCTAGGTATAGAAAAGAAAAGACAGGATCTCTTGATGAAGTGCAGATAGCAAATATACAGAAGGAGTACAAAAAACAGATAGACTTAGAATCCAGAAAAGAAACAGTGCTTGCTGCCATAAAGGAACAAGGCGCGCTAACAGATAAACTCAAAAGGAGAATTCTAGAAATATTTGACCCCATAGAATTAGAAGATCTATATCTTCCATATAAAAGAAAGAAAAAGACTAAGGCAGGTGTTGCACGAGAAAGTGGTCTTGAGCCTCTTGCCGAAGCTATAAAACAGCAAAGAGTACAAAATATAAATGCGGAAGCAAAAAAATATATCAATTCTAAAGTAAAGAACATAACTAAAGCACTCGAAGGAGCTCAGCACATTATCGCAGAGTGGATCAGTGAAGATGATAAGATCCGAGATAAAACTAGAATAACACTTCGTAAAAACGGAACGATAGCTAGCAAAGTTGTAAAAAAGAAAAAGGATGAAGCGGCTAAATACAGAGACTATTTCGAGTTCGAAGAAGCATTGGTAAAGTGTCCATCTCATAGATTCCTAGCACTCATGCGTGGACAAAGCGAAGGGTTCCTTAGAGTAGGACTAAATATGGATCATGATCGTATGGTTGAGAGTATAGAGCGCAAATATGTGTCATTCAATGCTCCTTGCGCAAAACTACTGAGCGAAGCAATACAGGATGGATACAAACGATTGATTTTACCTAGCATAGAAAATCAGGTATCTAACGAATATAAAGAAAAAGCAGATAAAATTGCCATAGAAGTATTCGTGAAAAATCTTAGGCAATTACTTCTATCGGCTCCATTAGGGCAAAAGGCTACACTTGCACTTGATCCAGGTTTCAGGTCGGGTTGTAAGGTTGTAATTCTCGATAAGAATGGTAATCTCATATACAATACAAATATATACCCTCACCCGCCTCAAAATGAAGCTGAGAAAGCGGGAAAAGTAATTACTGATCTTTGTCGAAAGTATAATATTAAGGCTATTGCAATAGGAAATGGAACAGCCGGCAGAGAATCTGAATCGTTCATCAAAACGCTGAATCTTGGAATTGAAACTTACATGGTCAATGAGGATGGAGCTTCTATCTATTCCGCATCAGACATCGCCAGAGAAGAATTCCCCGATAAGGATGTAACCGTTAGAGGTTCTGTCTCAATTGGTCGAAGATTAATGGACCCATTGGCAGAACTAGTCAAAATAGATGCTAAATCGATTGGCGTCGGTCAGTATCAACATGATGTAAATCAAACCTTGCTCAAGGAATCATTAGACCATACCGTTATTAGTTGTGTAAACTCTATAGGAATTAATATAAATACGGCAAGTAAACATCTACTCACTTATGTCTCAGGATTAGGCCCGGTTACTGCCGAAAACATAATCCAATATAGAAAAGAGAATGGAAACTTTACATCTAGAGCTCAAATCAAAAAAGTACCTAGAGTCGGTGCCAAAGCATTCGAACAAGCGGCTGGATTCCTTCGTGTCAGAGATGCTAAGAACCCACTCGAGAACACAGGTGTACACCCAGAGGCCTACCCCATCGTAAAGCAAATGGCAAAGGATACTAAATCTACTATAGAGCAGTTGATTGAAAATCCAGCGACCTTAAGATCATTGGATCTCAGCAAGTATATAACCCATGATTTTGGTCTACCTACATTAAGAGATATTATCAAAGAAGTAGAAAAACCAGGAATCGATCCTAGAGGAGCTGTAGCAAGCTTTTCATTTGATGGACGAATTCGGACAATAGATGATATCCGTATCGGAATGATTCTGCCAGGTATAGTAAATAACATAACCAACTTTGGAGCTTTCGTAGATATAGGCGTAAAACAAGGCGGCTTAGTGCATATCTCGCAGATAGCCGATAAGTTTATCAGCAACCCTACAGATGTATTATCCCTTAATCAGCAAGTTACCGTCAAGGTTCTCGAAATTGACGTCCACCGAGGTCGAATTAATTTAACTATGAAAGGACTGTAGATTTTGTGACAAATGCATTTCTCGATTTTTGCGAAATACAATGAAGCTACTAAAGAAAAAAAACGAAGCTAAAGCATCGAAAACTTAGGTTAAAAGGGATCGTCGTTTTGAGATCCAGTTGCTTGGGACACTTTAAGGTTTCGTGACTTTCGTCGAGCACCTAATCTTCCACTAGAAAACAGTGAAATTGAATTTCAACTTTTGAGATCTCTATTCAAAGACAACCGTTAAAATTTCATACTTTGTGTTGCAAAGTAATACATCAAATAGATTAAATAAAAAACATGAAAATAATCCATCTTGACTCTTTCACATCTACAATGGACGGACTAGAATTGACTGTACTTGAAGCGTTCGAAGATTTCACGGCATATAAAAACACGTCGCCAGAAAAGGTAGTCAAAAGAGCAAAAGATGCAGATATTCTCATTACCAACAAAGTGGAGTTAACTAAAGAGATTATTGACCAATTGCCTAATCTCAAATATATATGTGTAGCAGCCACAGGATATAATGTAGTGGATGTCAACCATGCCGCTGAAAAAGGAATTCCAGTTTCAAATGTTAGTGGTTACAGTACTGATGGTGTGGTACAGAGTGTATTTGCTCATCTTCTGAATGTATTAATCAACATCCCATTCTATGACGAAGAAGTGATGGATGGCCGATGGCAGAAAACTGGGTCATTTTGTTTTTATGATCACTCTATAAGAGAATTAGCGGGCAAGACTCTTGGGATATATGGATTTGGGACGATAGGCCAAAAAGTGGGTCAAGTAGCGGCTGCATTTGGAATGAAGGTGATCGCAACTTCAAGAAACCCAGAAAGGGACTCTAAAGATTGGGCTACCTTAGTTGATTTTGAGACTTTGTGTAGAGAATCTGATTTCGTCACTCTCCATGCTTCCATGAACGATAGTAATGCTGGTATAATCGATAAGTACTCACTTGCAAACATGAAACCAACCACAATATTGGTAAATACAGGTAGAGGGGGATTAATAGTAGAGAAAGATCTAGCCGAAGCACTGGATAATGATGTTATAAACTATGCTTGCCTTGATGTACTGAGCACAGAACCTCCACAAGACGACAATCCACTACTGGAGGCAAAAAACTGTATTATAACTCCTCATATCGCATGGGCTAGTATAGAATCAAGAGAACGATTGCTAAATGGAGTAGCTGAAAATATCAAATCCTTCATCTCGAAAGGAAACATTTTGAATCAAGTTAATTAAGCGTCAATTTTAAAAATTAGATTTAAATAGTCTAATCTGATTGAATTAATTAAAAAATAATCTATAATTAATTAAGCTTGAAGCTTTTCTGTAACTTATTGATTTATAGCTATAAAATAGACTAACAGTATTCAGCTTTGCTCTTCTTAGATTAATTTAATTTTTCTTCTTGGAACTCTTTTTTAAGGAAATACAATTATATATATTGTCAACGGAAATAAATGGACGCAAGTAGATTTATTTCTGAAAGCAATTTTTTAATTAACTAAACACAAATCAAATAACTATGGGATTATTTTCATTTTTAAAGAACGCTGGAGCAAAACTAATGGGTAGATCAGCTGAAACTAACGAAGCTGCTGTTGCAGCAAGTGATGCGGAAAGAGCAGGTAACTTAAGATCTATTATAGCAAGTTCAGGTGTAGGAATTGAGAACCTTGATATAGAATTAGACGATGACAAAGTAACTGTCTATGGACAAACAGCATCTGTAGATGACAAAGAAAAGATCGTTCTTGTCGCAGGTAATGTAACAGGTATAGCTACTGTAGATGACAGAATCTCAGTTGTAGCTCCAGTTCAGTCAAGATTCCACGAAGTGAAGCCAGGTGACTCTCTTTCTAAGATATCAAAAGAGGTATATGGTGACCCAATGAAATACAATGCAATCTTCGAAGCTAACCAACCTATGCTTTCTCACCCAGACAAGATCTATCCAGGTCAAATGTTGAGAATTCCTAATCTATAAGAATTAGGTAAATAGGTTTTGTTTCCGAATAGAAAACAAATATAATAGCCCATTAGAACGTTAGTTTTATTGGGCTATTTACTTTTTTGATTAACCAATTACACTTAATGTCATGAAAATCAAAATATATTTATTTGTATTTGTAATTCTTTGTTTTCAAGCTTGCCATAGTGATGATCCACTAGAAATGGAAAATCCCGAAATGGAAACAGAAACAGAAACTCCGCATGAGTTAGAAGGCGTCTGGAAGTTGGTAGATTTTAATGGAGACATGTCTGAAAGAGTAAATGGAAGCAAGATAGATTACAATATATATATAATAGATCCACAAGAACGTTCGCTAAATATCGAACAAGATAGTTTCTGTTTTGTGGGTGATTTTACGGATAGGTACATTACAATTAAAAATGGAGACACTACACATATCGGTGCTATAACCCATGGTGGTTATACAATGATAGACGGCACTTCTATCTGTAGAAACTATAGCTATACAGTATCAAATGATATGCTCATTTCTCAGTATAAAGGTCTTTTTGGAATGAGTTTTCCATCTCCTAACTCAGATTTTAGTATAAATAAAGATGATACTCAATCTTCTACATTCATAATTGAAGATGATAAATTGATTATTACCACTTCCGAAGTCGATAATCCAGCTGAAAATTACGAAGGTGAATCTTTAGTATATGAATTCACTTCAACTTGGATAAAAAGTTAACATAGTTTCAGTAAAATGAAATACAAAAACAAACTACATTGTCAATTAAGTTTCAAAATTCATAGATTATAAAAACTTCAATTCTAATGAAATTTACCGTTCTGATTTTGTTATCATTTACTTTATTTATCAGCTGTGCTGAAGAATTAGTTGAGTCCGCTTGTGAGAACAAACTACCAACTCTAATCAACTGTTTTGATGATGTAGTAGTTACATGCGAAGAAAATCAAATTGAAAAATATGTTCAAATAGCTCAATTTCCTGACTTTACGAACTCGAATGATTTGATAATCACAAACAATTTTAATGATGGAGGCCAAGACGCTTCAGGCATATTCCCAATAGGTGTAACAAAAATAACATACACGATTAAGGATGATTGCAATAATGTTACAACCTGTTCGCATGAAATAACTGTTTTACCTTATTTTTGTAATAATACATTTTCTGATTCTATAGATTCACTTATCACGAAATTTAGCGCCCCTGATACAGAATTTGACATTGATGGTGATAATATAAATGATATTAAAATATCTTGGCGTGTATTTAC
>CALKXE010000224.1 GCA_938003955.1 uncultured Saprospiraceae bacterium
CGCTTTTTCTTTCTAAATTGGTAAGAATTGAAGCTTGTTGAACAATATTTTTAGATACTAAATCTCATCATCATGCAGAGTGTCGAGCTAAAAAAAAGTATTTTTTCTTTATTAGATACCGTTAAAGACGAGGAGTCCTTATGCGATCTAAAGACTATTATTGGTAATTATATTGGTGGTAGACAAAAGGAAAAAGACTTTGCACCCGAAATGAGTCAAGAAGAAATAAAAGGATTAGAAGAAGCAATATTGGAAGCTCAAAATAGTGACAACTTAATAACTCACGAAGAAGTAATGAAATCTTAATCTGTCTGTAAAATCAGAAACCTTAAGACCGCTATGTTTACTTTTAAAACATTCCATTGATTCATAATCAAACATTTCTTATATTTGATAGAAATATCGAAATGTTATGCATATTATAACTCAGGTTGAGCTAGGTCAAAGAATTGCTGAGGTCAGAAAACTAAAAGGGCTATCGCAAGATGAACTCTCAAGCCTTATCTCACTATCAAGACCTGTTGTAACTCAAATCGAGTTAGGCAATCGAAAACTATCCGTTTTAGAATTACAAAAGATTTCGTTAGTGCTGAAAACTACAATGGATGAAATTGTATCCGAAAATTTCTCTATTACCAAAACGCTTAATGCGAGCACTGAACCTCTAACCGAGGAACATGAGAGAGTCTCAACTCCAGTATTTAATTCAGATAAGTTTCAGAATATTTTATTGTACATACTTGAAAAATGTGCCGGAAAACCGAATGTAAATGAGTCTTTCTTGTATAAACTATTGTACTTTTCTGACTTCAACTACTATGAAATCTACGAGGAGCACCTTAGTAGTACTTCCTATAGAAAACTAGCATTTGGGCCCGTACCTCAACACTTACAGGATACAATCACAGATATGATACATGATGAGATAATACATCTCATCAAAACTCAATATCTTAATGTTACTCAAACAAGGTACTTACCTCTGAGCAAACCTGACTTATCAACTTTCAATGCTCAAGAAAAAGATATTATTGACAAAGTAATTGATCAGTTTTCTGATTGGTCTGATAATGCTTTGAGTGCATACTCTCACCTCGACATGCCCTGGAAAGCCACTTCACAAGGAGAAGTTATAGACTACGAACTAGCATTTTATAGAGAAGCTCCATTCACGGTAAGAAACTACAACTAGACAAGGGCTTATGCAATTTGAAGAATTAACGGAATATACAAAAGACGTTCAGAGGCTATCAAGAAAATATAGGACTTTAAAAGACGATCTGAATACGGTGAAAAAAGTTGTTCAAATATCACCTGCTGCACGTCCTCCTTTTAGTTTTAGAATAGACGGTCTTGGTATTGAGGATTGTGTCATTAAAGTCAAAAAAATAGCGAGTAAGAGCTTCAAAGGAAAGGGAGTTAACTCGGGATTTAGACTAGTATACGCATACTTTGAAGAGCAGCAAAAAGTAATTTTTATTGAGCTATACCACAAGTCTAAAAAAGCGTCCGAAGATCGAGCTAGAATCAAAACACATTTTAAATAGCCTTTAATAAATTGTAGTATTATTCCAAACACTAAATCGTTTACGAAGCCCCCATCCATAACCCTTATTAACTTTATTCCTTACCTTAGATATCAAACATGTGATATGAAATTAGGAGCATTCTCTATAAGTCTTAGTGTCAAGGACATCCACAAGTCCAAAGCATTTTACGAGAAGATGGATTTTGAGATATTTGCAGGAGATATAGAGAAGAACTATCTCATAATGAAGAACGACCAAACCTTGATCGGGTTGTTTCAAGGGATGTTTGAGAATAACATATTGACTTTCAATCCTGGTTGGGACCAAAATGCACATACCCTTAAGAAATACGAAGATGTACGTACAATCCAAGAAAATCTACTAGACGCAGGTATAACTATAGACAAACAGGTTGACGAAGGTACAGCAGGGCCTGGTAGCTTTGTAGTGATGGACCCTGACGGAAATGCAATATTGATTGATCAACATATATAATACGTACACCTACTAGCGATGACTGCACAATTAACTTTTGTCAAAATTACGCATACTGATGTAGACCAGTTATTGACAATAGCTAAGGCTACGTTTTTGGACTCGTATGCTGCTCAAAATACGAAGCAAAACATGGATGACTACATCCAATCTAATATCACTAAGCCACACTTAGAAAAACAGATAGCAAATGATCACTCTGAGTTTTACTTTATAAAATGGGAAGAGCAAACGATAGGCTACATCAAACTCAATGAAGGTCCAGCACAGACCGAACTACAAGAATCAGACAGTATAGAAATAGAACGAATCTACGTATACAGCAACCAACAGAGTAAAGGATTTGGTGCTATCATTATAGACTATTGCAAGCGTATTGCACTGAACAAAAACCTACAATCTATCTGGCTCGGCGTATGGGATCAAAATCCCAGAGCAATACAATTTTACGAACGAATGGGCTTTACAATATTTGATGAACACGTATTCGTATTTGGTGATCAGCAACAGACAGATATCATGATGAGATATGAT
>CALKXE010000225.1 GCA_938003955.1 uncultured Saprospiraceae bacterium
AAGAAACCCCAATACTTCTGCACACTACTAATCTGTACTCTTTCATCAGGAGAGTGAGCACCACGGATATTTGGTCCGAATGAGATCATCTCCATTTCTGGATAGTTAGTACCAAGAATGCCGCACTCTAGACCTGCGTGACAAGCATATACATGCGCTTCTTCGTTGAATAACTCCTTGTATAAGTCTTTCATTATAGTTACGATTCCGTCGTTTGGTCTTGGTGTCCATCCTGGGTAATCACCACTGTATGACACAGACGCATCTACTAATTCGAATGTTGATCTTATTGCTTGGGCAAGATCCATTTTTTCAGTGTCTATAGAACTTCTTGTAAGACATAGTACTTGATATTTACCATCTTTCACGAGCACTCTAGCTAGGTTGTTAGATGTCTGTACTAGATCAGCGATGTCTGGACTCATTCTATATATCCCTGATGGACAAGCGTATACTGCTTTTAGGAATTTATTGATGAATGATGGATCTATACATTTTTCAATAAGGTCTACAGGTTCTAGTACTACTTCTAAGTTGGAATCAGTAGTAGTATGTTCGTCTATCAGTGCTCCTCCAGATTCACTTATTATTTCTTCTAATTTTGCGATCAGATTTGTTTCTACTGATATAGTGGCTACAGATTCCCTTGGGATTGCATTTCTTAATCCACCACCATCTATACTATGGATAGATATAGTTATTTCATTACCGATTTCAGTAAGGAGTCTATTCATCAACTTGTTAGAGTTTCCTAGTCCTTTGTGAATTTCCATTCCTGAGTGACCACCTGATAGTCCTTTGATCGTCAATGAGAAAGAAGAATGATCAGCTGGTGTTGCTACTTCATTGTATGATCCAGTAGCTGTGATGTCTATTCCACCAGCACATCCTATCGTAAGTTCATCATCGTCTTCGGTATCAAGGTTAAGCATGATGTCAGCATCTAAGAATCCGCCTTTCAGTTCTAATGCACCCGTCATTCCGGTCTCTTCATCAATGGTGAAAAGTGCTTCCATTGGGGGGTGAGGAATGTCAGTTGATTCTAGTAGTGCCATGATAGATGCAACACCGATTCCGTTATCAGCTCCGAGAGTTGTACCGTCTGCTTTGATCCAATCGTCTTTGACAATCATCTTAATGCCCTCTGTTGCAAAATCAAAATCCGTATCGTTGTTTTTCTGATGTACCATATCAAGATGACTCTGCAGGACGATCGTCTTTCGATTCTCCATTCCTTTAGTAGCGGGTTTCTTTATGATTACATTACCAATATGATCTACTACTGTAGGAAGACCAAGTGATTCGCCAAATCCTTTTGCAAATGCTATTACTTCGGCCTCTTTTTTACTTGCTCTCGGAACTGCATTTAGATCTGCAAAATTTTTCCACAGTGCCTTTGGTTCTTGATTTCTTACTTCGTTACTCATATAATGTTTTTCTTTTTCTAGTTTGTGTCTCAAATTTAGGAGTAATATCGAGATTACCCTAAATGTTATTTAAGCTTATTTTTCTTTTCGTAATTGAAAACCATACGCACAGTTTCTGCAGTCACTCCCACAACAATACCCTCGCTGTATATGATTTAATTCAGTAAATACTAATAACCCATTTTCCATAACATAATGTAGCCCTTCTGTAGCTTTTGTAGGAAGTATGTTTGCCAGATTGACCAATTGATCTACCTCCGTTAAGCAATTATTGCAAAGACATTTGAAGTTTGTTTCTCTGAGGTGGTCCGCGGTTTCTTCGGAAATTACTACTTTCGAGCAATCGCAAGAAGCGATATCATCAGCCCTACAAACAATAGGATCTTGGCATCTTGAGCAATTCTGGTTCGGTTTTGTCATATATCAAAGGTAAGAGTGCATTTGATTATTTTGCATTTTTTATTTTGATCATTTGCGTTTCAACTAGATTTTTTTGCTGATTTGCTGAATCGTTAGAATCGCATAATCGTTTTGTGGCGCTGACTAAGCATTGGTTTTTATAGTTCTGCCCGAGCCCTGAATTGTCACCTTTCCATTTGGAGAACAGCAAACAATTTTAATTTTTGATCAATACGGATGATTTATTTTGCAGAACCTATATAAAAGAACGGGATTGGGTTAGATATTACGTTGTGCAATTTGATTCACAAAAGAAGTAAACAGAAAATGATACTATGTGTTCATGATTACAAATTAAAGTCAATATGCCAGAATTACCAGAGGTTAACACATTTAAAAAATATTTCGATGGTACTTCATTGAAGAAGAGAATCATGAATGTCAATGTGCATGATGCTAAGATTATAAGGAATGTTTCTGGAGATGAATTTATTGACTGCATAACAGGCAGATCGTTTACAGGCAGCACAAGAAGAGGTAAATACTTATTTGGTCACTTAGACGATGGGAACCATTTGTTATTGCATTTTGGAATGACTGGAGATCTGAAGTACTATTCGGATATTTCTGAAAGGCCAAAACATGAAAGGTTCTCTTTTGATTTTGACAATGGAGACTCTCTAGGATTTGATTGTCCAAGGAAGTTTGCAAGAATAGTTTATATCACGGATTTGGATCAGTATATCGCTGATGTAGGCCTCGGGGTTGATGCGTTGGATATGCTAGAGAAAGATTTTCTTGCATTCGCCAAAGGGAGAAAGATGACCATAAAGGGTTTCTTGTTAAATCAGAAAATACTGGCAGGAGTCGGAAATCTCTACGCAGACGAAATTTGCTATCAAACCAAGATAACGCCAAATTCTGTCACCGGAAAGATTCCCACCAAGAAGATAAAAGAGATCTTTTTAGCAATGAAAAACATACTGCATACAGCCATCGAAAGTGCAGCGCACTACAAAGACTATCCCGACGATTGGTTTTGGAAATGGAGAAAAAAAGATGGTCAATCCGATAAAGGAGAAATAATAATTACGAAAGTAGCTGGAAGGACAACATATCATGTGAAAGGGTGGCAGAAGAAATATTAGGGTTAGAGTTTTAAATCTACTGCCAGAGCCAAGAAACACATGTCCCTCTTTGGAGAGGGTTAGGAAGTGGAAGTCAACATATAATGGAGTTGGCTAAGCACACGATAACTTCCTCCTCTTTGATTCTCCTTTCGATCTCCCGTGTATTTTTATTAAAATACACTACAATATCTTAGGCTTACGGATCTAATGCGTATTTCCTCTGGGCCTCCAGAAGAGAACATAGCCATTGCTCTGGCAAGCTGCACATATACGTTTTAATAAACTACCAATCTTTATTACTGACCTTAGCTGACTTAGGTATTTGGACAATGTTTTACGTTAAGAACACACAACTGTTTGAGCGTAGCGAGTTTTGTGTGTTTAGTGAAATATTGTTCAAATGGCGTTAAGAGTCAGGTAAAGTCTTGATTTTTTTTGATTCGTTTTTTGGATCAAGCCAAAAAATGAATGCCAGTCGCGGCGAGCGACAAGTTACTATTGGAAACAGGACACTTAATTAAGCTTATCATAATGTAATACGGAAGATGTATCAGGATTAATAACCCTCAATTAATCCCTCTCCTAATCAAAACAAAAACCAAAATCAACCCAGTATATCCCACAAAAAACGGAATAATAAAAGCCTCTAAATGAAGCACCAGCATTACACCCATAATCAATAACTGAAAGCCTAGACCAAAA
>CALKXE010000226.1 GCA_938003955.1 uncultured Saprospiraceae bacterium
GCTTATGTTGCACGCATCAGCGCAGCAGGTGATTTACGATGGGAGCGGCAATATGCTGAGTATGATTGGGATGCAGAGGAGCATCAAAATTCGAGTTTATCAGATATACAAGAGCTTGCAGATGGTAGCTTGATTATGACAGGTCGCATCATCAAAGAGCAAGAAGATGGCTCAAGTATCCGAGAGTTATGGGTTATGCGACTAGACGAGAATGGATGTCTTTTCCCTGATCAGAGTTGCGGTTTTCAGGAGTTGACAACATCAATAGCAGATACGTATGTATTGACGCAGCCTCTAACAATCTTCCCTAATCCAGTACAAGATCTACTCAATATCACCATTCCAGAGCAGCAGAGTGGGCAAGTCATCATCTACGATATGGAAGGTAAAGTATTGATGGGGCCTATTGTAGTTAATAGTCAGTCGGATATCCATCAAGTAGATGTATCAGTACTATCAAGCGGTACATACATCGTCGAGTATGTGAGTGATGATCGCAAGGAGCGATTGGTTTATAATCAAAAGTTTGTAAAGATATAGGATGGTAATTGATAAGGTGTAAATTAGATTAGGGGGCTTGAGTTTTGGCATATTGCTATAACTGAGGTGGGGAGGAATACAAAGGATTAGACTTTATAGAAGCATAATGTAGTACTACTTGTAATGATCGGTAGTATTGATTTGTGCATCACTACTATGGTAAAAACGAAGGTTTTTGGTAGGTTAATTCTATGCGATTTTTAAAATTTAAACTAGAAAAAATGAGAATATTCATAGTAATTATATTGCTATTCAATTTGGGCGGTACGATATTATTAGGGCAAGAAAAGAGTCAGTCAGCTTTAAGTTCAATAGAGTTTGTAGAAAATAATAATAATTTAAAGACTGGCTTAAAGCAGGTTTATAATTCGGGATCTATAGATTTTTTATCTGGGAAGGTATATAAAGATGAGTTGTTTGATTATATATCTAGTGATTTCACTAATCAATATCAACTAATAACAAAGAGAAATAACAAGAAAAAAAATCAAGTTATCGAACGGTATCAAGAGTTGTATATGGGAGTACCTATCGAAGGTAGGCAGTTGACCGTATATTATAGTTTAGACGATAATTCTGTGGTTAGAGTTAATACAGATTTTGAAATTAAAAAACTAGATTTAGATATAAATCCCAAAATAGCTAAAGAGGGAATTAATAATATCTTAGATCAATCTGAGGTTAAGTCTTCACAGCTTAAGATTACCGACAGATTCGCCGGTAAATACCAATTGGTTTGGGAGGTAAGGTATATATCTAATGGGTCCAAAATAGGATGGATAGACGCTAATAAAGGAGTTTTATTAGGACAACAAGCTGCGTATTACAATTTAAATAAGGATGGACCGACTGAAGATTATGATGTTCAGCCAATGTCCTGTGTTGAAGATGGACCAGTCAATAAATTAATATCAGATGATAATGTTGTTAAAACATATGACTATGATCAAGCGAGTATTTGGGACGTCAATATCGAAAGTTATAATAGTAACCTAATACCCGAGATTCCTACAGCGCAACAAGCATGGTCGGTAAATGAAGCTGATGAAAGTGTTTATCAAGCGCATTGGATGGTTAATAATGTGATTCAAGAGTATCTTAGTTTAGGTATTGAGTATAAGTCAGTTCATGTAGGAAGTAATTGCTCTCCAGGAGCCAGTGGAGCAAATGCATTGGCTTTATCTGGATCTACTCTTGATGAGGCATGGATTTTATTCTCAGACAATGAAACTGCAGAAGCTTCGACATTAGCGGAATTTGATATCGTGGGTCATGAACTGGCGCATGTCTATTTGAATGAATTTTTAGCTTACGATAGCCCTGGCAATGGATCTTTACATGAGGGAATAAGCGACATGTTTGGAGTATACATGGAAGGAGTTCTAAGCGCGGGAGATTGGGTGATTGGAGATGATGTACCAATTACAAATAGGGATTTGCAAAACCCTAATTTCACTTGTTTTACAGATGTCGAGAATTTCTTTTTTGGAGATTGTCCCTATTGTCAACATAATAGAAGTACTCCATTAGGTTATTGGTTTTATCTTCTTGTAGAAGGGAGTGCATCAAACTCTAATATTGTACCTATAGATATTGGGCAAGCTATTGATGTTATAATTCACTCCTTGGAAATCTTGAATAATAGATATGCTGATTACCCAGAATTACGTGTTGCTACTTTGAGCTATTTAAGTAGTGAATATGGCTATGATAGTGATATATATAAAACCGTATTTACTGCTTGGGCAGAAATTTGTGTAAATATAGACATAGGTGGTGGTGCATGTAGTAATTACATCAAGCCCCTTTTTTCTGATAATTTTATAGTAAATGAGTGCCCAGAGACTAATGTCAATATGGATAATATCCATGTAGGTGTTGTGCCTAATGATGCCGTACTTATTTACTCAACGGATGATGATCCTACAGATGGTGTATTTCCAATACTTAGTTCAATAACTACAGTGAATGATTTCTATTACGCCTATTATTTTAATCCTTCAGAAGGTTGTTATAGTGAGGCATCTGATGTTATTATAGTTTTAGTTTCAGGATGTTGTGATGAAGACACTTCGGACTTGATAGTTACTGGAGCATATACTGCAACTGAGCAAGAATCTTTTGGGGGAAATATTATTATTCAATCTGGTGGTGAATTTATAGTAAGCAGTGGGTACAATATATATATGGGACAAGATAAATTAATTACAGTCGAGTCTGGAGGTAAATTAACAATCCAATCGAACGCAACAATTCAACCTTGTCTTGGTGCCGATTATTGGCAAGGGGTTAAAGTCGATAATCAAGGAGATAGCAATTCTTCGGGTAATCTAGTTCTTGCAAATGAAGGATTCAGTCTTAATGCAGGTGCACATGCTCACTTTTACGGTGGGTCGATAAGTGGGGTGCCACAGGCCAGTGGTTCGTTTGCACTTAATCATGAAGGAATAAAAACATTTGGAAAGGTACGCATGCATGTAGATGGTGTATCTATAAGCAATTACTCCAAAGCAGTTGATTGTACAGACTCTGAATCGTTTTATTATATAACAAATATTACAGCCGAAAATGTGAGAGGCGGTATATACTTAGATAGGTCTCCAGCTTATATAGCCGATTGTACTCTAACCTTGACTGATAATACATTCGATGCAATATCTGTTAAAAGTTCAGCAGAATCAACTCTTTATCACAATACTTGCCTGGGTGATATAGTAGTATCCTCTTCTGCAGGAGTTAAAGTTGATCACAATACTGTTGGTTCGATTGATAAGAAAGCCGACATTAACATATATGACTCCTATAGTGGAGAGGTCATAAACAATAAAATTAAAGGGCTAAGTAATGGCATACGATTGCAGAATACAGATTTTGATTGCAAAGGCAATGAGATAGAAACAAGTTCTGGTTCAGGTTCGGCTTATGGAGCTATTGTAATGGCCGTCACTAAAGGAATTGAAGTTTTCAATAATTCTATCATTGGTCCTAATACGAACAGCGGAATATTAGATGTTTGGAGTTCTGATAGTGAGATTCACAATAACGCCATTTATGGTAGCCAGAATGGTATTCTAGTTCTAGGTAGTGTTTTTGAATCTATTCAAGATAATATCATTGACGCATCAAGTGGAGATGGTATTAAAGTCCTTAATTCTCCAGATTCAGACTTTAATTGCAATAGTATAACGTCAAGCAACAATGCTATAGAAATAAGCGCTAACTCAGAAGGACAGGACTTTTTTCACAATTACTTGGCAGGTAATATCGACTTAGAGATTAACTCTGTTATTGGTGTTCAGGGTGATCCATTTTTAGAAATACCTAGAGGAAATGAATTTATTGGGGGTAGAGCAATTTCAAATTTATCTTCAGACGATAATGATGGCTCCAGATTTCTTATTAATCCAGAACTTCCATATCATAGACCAGATCAAATTATACCATCTGAAGGATGGTTCAAGAATGATCTTAGAGAATCGTTTTATTTATGTCTAGGTAATCAAGGTACTACGGGTTTTTGGACGAATGAGGAAAGTAATTGGGATGGCATGTGCTCTCATTATTTACATATTAGAGATACTTATGGAGCAAAATCACTTAGGATGACCTTGTTTTTATTGAATGCAAAAAGGGTTATTGATTGGAGTTTATCTGATTTTGTCTCAAGTTGCCTCGGTGACCCATGGCCGCCTCATGAATGTGCAAATAAAATAGTCGAAGTTGAAACGTTGATTCTTGATGGTCCTACTCGAAGCAACATTGTTGAAAACTTTAATATGGATATTAAGGAACTTGAAGTTGGAATCGTACCGACAGATATTCAAATTGAAAAATTAGCGAGTAGAGCTTTAGAAACTCAAAATAAGTATGATTACGATACTAAACAGTACTTAAGAGAATTGGCAGAAGCAGTACGGGAATTGGAACGTTTAGACTGTCAGGATAATGAGGTAATAACTGTAAGTACCGCTATTCTTACAGAATATGTCAAATTTAAAAGAAATACTAAAGTGTATGATTATAATCAAATGCTACCATATGCTAGACTATGTGCTAAGAGATATGGTCGATTAGTTCACTTGGCTAGGGTAGTGGTTAGTGGTAACAATGAAGAAGACTTTAGTAAATATGATCAGTGTTCACTTACTGAAAAACGCATTGATAATAGGTCAATACTGATGATTGCTGATATTGGCACGCTTTATCCTAATCCAAGTTCTGGGCTTTTCACTATTGCTTTGAAAGATAGGAGTACTTCTCATATTGTTATTAAAGACATTCAAGGGAGGATCTTAAAACAAATAAATGTTAATGGAGATCATAAAATTGAAGTGGACTTAACCGGTCATTTAGGAGTTAATTTTATTAATTTACATCAAATTGATGGTACTCTACAAGTTTTAAAAGCTGTTGTGATACAGTAAGTTTTAATAAACATAGTTCTCCTTCTAAATTGAATAAAAGAGGGAGAACTTTTTTGAAATAAAGTTATGTTTGATATTAAAATATTTATCACTCTATTGCTATCACTAGGTTTAAATGTGCTAGCCGCTCAAAAGCAAGACTATATCTGGCATCTTGGTGGTGATATAACGGCTGAATTTGACATTAATGCAATGCAAATAGATTTTGGCAATAGCACCATGCCTGCAAATATTGAGGTAATGGAGTTGCCAGTTGGTTTCGACCATAATAATCAAGCTATATGTAATGAAAATGGTGAGTTATTGTTCTACACCAATGGTTGTGCTGTTATGAATCGTAATCATCAAATCATGCCTCACGGTGATACCTTGAATCATAGTTCATTTAAGGAGTCCACAGGATGGGATAACTGTAAGTTGGGTTACCCAGGAGTTCAGAACATATTAATACTTGATGATCCAGCTAATGAAAGTGGATATTATATCATCCATAAAACGTGGGTGAAAGTTGAAAATCAAGTTTCTAGTTATAAAAGAGAATTACGCAACACCTATGTTGATTTAGATTTGGATCAAGGTATGGGAGATGTAACCTATTTTGACTCTATTGTGACCAATGATCAAATATTGAGTTCGTACCTCACTGCAATCAAACATGTGAATCAAAAAGATTGGTGGATCATTCAACCAATTATCGGGACAGAAGAGTTTGCTACTTTTTTAGTGGATTCTAATGGGATCAACAGAATGCCAAATCAAAATTCAAACCAATATTATAGTTATTGGTTTTCTGGTTCTTTAGGTACTTCTCGATTTAGTCCAGACGGATCTAAATATGTATACTATAACCGTCATGATAATATTCACCTATACGATTTTGATCGTGAGAGTGGAGTGTTAGATAATCATCAATTTATTGAATTGTTTCCAGTGAAGCTAGATTCTACAAATTATCAATATGGTAGTGTAGAGTGGTCGTCTGACAGTCGGTTTATGTACATCACGAATAGAGATTCACTACATCAAATAGATACTTGGGAGCCAGATATAGACAATGATGGAATAAGGCTAATAGATGTATACAACGGTACACTAGATCCATTTACGACTACATTCAGAATAATGACGTTGGCACCAGATTGTAAAATATATATTTGCTCAGGTAATGGAAGTTACTCTTATCACGTGATCAATGAACCGAACTTCTTAGGTGCCGAATGTAATTTTGTACAGAATGGGATCAATTTGCCTATAGCGGCAGGTCCAGCTAATCTTCCTTTACACCCAAGATGGAGAGTAGATGAAGATGAAAAGTGTGATGAAACCATTACGTCCGTTTTTGGTCTGGATGTCTACTATCGTAGAGATCTAGATATCTACCCAAATCCCGTTCATCAAGACCTCAATATCACCATCTCTGAGCAACAGAGCGGTCAAGTGATCATTTACGATATGGAAGGTAAGATATTGATAGGACCTATCTTAGTGTCCAATCACTCAGATATACATCAAGTAGATGTTTCAGCATTATCAAGCGGTACTTATATTGTAGAGTATGTAAGTGATGATCGCAAGGACAGATTGGTTTATAACCAGAAATTTGTAAAGATTTAACAGCGATTTTTATTTCGCCTAAGGGCGAAAGGGTTTCTAGGTTTCTATTTCACCTCTAAAGAGGCGCAATGGTATCAAGGCTGGATAGATAATAAGGTTATCGGTGATCGGTCAATTACAAGGCTAGATAGATAACGATATTTGTACTTATACAGCTTTTAGAATGTGTACTTAAATCATAATTTCAACTGACTACCGAGAAAATACTAGACTCCAAAAACAAGAAAATCCTAAAACCCTAAAATCCTAAAATCAAGATTCAGATAAAGTTCATCTAAAAGCTGTCCAAGAGCCACCCCCAAACCTACTAGGTTTAGATACCCTCGGGAGCATAGATTTCATACAATCATAAGAAGTATATCAAGATCTAAAGTTTTAGTTAATCAAAACCTAGTAGTTTTCCACATTGAACACAACATCTAAGGACACTCCCAAATCATGGAAATCCTAAAATCCTGATAATCAAGATTTAGACAAAGTTCATATAAAAACTGTCCAAGAGCCATCTCAAAACCTACTAGGTTTAGATAAGCTCGGGAGCATAGACTTTATACAAACATCAGAAGTATATCAAGAACCAAAGTCTTAGTCAATCAAAACCTAGTAGGTTTACAACACCCAAGTACCCATCTAAATCCTACCCATCTTGTAATCCAAAGAATCCTAATTCAGACAAAAGGCATGTTCAGCCAAAATCAACTAACAACTACCGAAGAACAGCAACCGTTGCATAATATCTAATCTCTCGATCAATAATACAGAGCTTATACACTCCCGTAGAAAAAGCAGTAATGTCTAAGCTCAGTGTAATGGGATTAGTAGAT